>JAGBXG010000096.1 GCA_017629415.1 Pseudomonadota bacterium
GCGTATGCCGCCAAAGGCGGCATAGCAAGCGCTCGCTATATATCACAATTGATATACGAGGTATATCGATGAAGTAAATTCCTGGCAAGGCTATCCAAATGGAGGTGGTGAGGCGGAAAATTTAGGTTTTTGATGGATTTTCTTTGGCTTTAAAGGGAATTTATCCCAATAAAACAAGTGATAAGAGTGGGGTATATCAGAAATGATATGTGTATTATATGGATATTATCATTCACCTTATGAATAAAGATTGTTAAACAGAATGCGGCTCAGGCAAAGGGGGGATTTGAGTCACAGCACAAACAAGTTTTACAGGAGATACGCATGAACTACGAAATCGTGGATGGTGTTGAAAAACTTACGATGGCCATCGGCCGCGTCAGAGAAGCACAGCAAATCTTTGCGACTTATACCCAGGAACAAGTCGATAAAATCTTTTTGGCTGCCGCTACAGCCGCTAATCAGGCCCGTATTCCGCTCGCGCAGCATGCCGTTGAAGAAACTGGCATGGGCATCGTCGAAGATAAAGTCATTAAAAATCATTTCGCTTCTGAATACATTTATAATGCATACAGAAATGCCAAAACATGCGGTGTCATTGAAGAAGATAAGGCCTACGGAATTCAGAAAATCGCTGAGCCCATCGGCATTATTGGTGCCGTCATTCCGACGACAAATCCGACATCCACAGCCATTTTCAAGACCTTGCTCGCGCTGAAAACGCGCAATGGTATCGTTATCAGCCCGCACCCCAGAGCTAAAAAATGTACGATTGAAGCCGCCAGAATCGTGCTTGAAGCAGCCGTCAAAGCCGGTGCCCCAGAAGGCATCATTGCCTGGATCGACGTGCCGTCCCTTGAAATGACAAATCTCGTCATGAAAGAATCCGATATCATCCTCGCGACTGGCGGTCCCGGCATGGTCAAAGCCGCTTATTCGAGCGGAAAACCGGCCCTCGGCGTCGGCGCCGGCAATACTCCGGCAATTATTGACGAAACCGCTGATATCATCTTGGCCGTCAATTCCATTATTCACTCCAAAACATTTGATAACGGCATGATTTGCGCCTCCGAGCAGTCTGTCATCGTCCATAAAAATGTTTATGAACAGGTCAAAAATGAATTTGCCAAACGCGGTTGCTATTTCCTGAAATCGGATGAAACAGAAAAAGTCCGAAAGACCATCATCATTAACGGCGCCCTGAATGCTCGTATCGTCGGACAAAAAGCCGCTAAAATCGCCGCCCTTGCCAATGTCGAAGTCCCGGAAGGCACCAAAATCCTCATCGGTGAAGTCGAAAGCGTCGATTTGTCCGAAGAATTTGCACACGAAAAACTGTCGCCAGTCCTCGCCATGTACAAAGCCGAAGACATTGATGAGGCCTTCGCAAAAGCCGAACACCTCATCGCAGATGGCGGCTATGGCCACACGTCATCCATTTATCTCGATGCCGTTTCGCAGAGAGATAAAATCGCAAGTTTCTCGGCCAGAATGAAAACTTGCCGTATCCTGGTCAATACGCCGTCTTCACACGGCGGTATCGGTGATTTATACAATTTCAAGCTTGCGCCGTCGCTCACTCTGGGCTGTGGTTCCTGGGGCGGAAACAGCGTCTCCGAAAACGTGGGTGTCAAACATCTCATCAATATCAAAACCGTCGCCGAAAGGAGAGAAAACATGCTCTGGTTCCGTGCTCCGGAAAAAATCTATATTAAAAAAGGATGCCTCCCTGTTGCCCTCAGCGAACTGCGCGATGTCATGGGCAAGAAAAAAGCTTTCATCGTGACCGACAGCTTCCTGTACAAAAACGGTTATACTCAGGCGATTACCGACAAACTGAACGAACTCAATATTCAACATACGACTTTCTTTGATGTCGAACCCGATCCCACGCTGGCAAGTGCCAAGGCCGGTGCAGCCCAGATGGCCCTTTTCCAGCCCGATGTCATCATCGCGCTCGGTGGCGGTTCGGCCATGGATGCGGCAAAAATCATGTGGATGCTCTACGAACATCCCGAAGCCGATTTCATGGATATGGCCATGCGTTTCAGCGATATCCGCAAACGTATTTATACCTTCCCCAAAATGGGTGAAAAAGCTTATTTCATTGCCATTCCGACTTCTGCCGGTACAGGTTCCGAAGTCACGCCGTTCGCCGTCATCACCGACGAAACGACCGGCGTCAAATATCCGCTGGCCGACTATGAGCTCCTGCCCAATATGGCCATTATCGACACCGATTTCCACATGTCCGCGCCTCGCGGGTTGACGGCCGCCTCCGGTATCGATGCCGTCACCCATGCCGTCGAAGCTTACGCCTCGATGCTTGCCACGGACTACACCGACGGGCTCGCGCTTCGCGCCCTCAAAATCATCTTCGAATACCTCCCGCGCGCTTACGAAAACGGTCAAACCGATGTCGTTGCTCGCGAAAAAATGGCCAACGCCGCCACCATCGCGGGTATGGCCTTCGCCAACGCCTTCCTCGGCATTTGCCATTCGATGGCGCACAAACTCGGCGCGTTCCATCATATCGCACACGGCGTCGCCAACGCCCTCATGATTTCCGAAGTCATTCGCTTTAACGCCTCCGATGTCCCCACCAAAATGGGCACATTCTCGCAGTATGACCATCCGCATACGCGCGCCAGATACGCCGAAATCGCCGATTACCTCGGCTTGGGCGGCAAAACGGAACAGGAAAAACTCGACAATCTCATCAAAGCTATCGAAGAACTCAAAGTCAAAGTGGGTATCAAGCCGACCATCCGCGACTACGTGCCCAACGAAGAAGATTTCCTCAACAGACTTGACGAAATGTGTGTCATGGCCTTTGACGACCAATGCACAGGCGCAAATCCGCGTTATCCACTCATCAGCGAAATCAAACAAATGTTCCTCAATGCCTACTATGGCAAAACATTTGTAGAAGTTGAAACACCCAACGCACAATAATACAAACCGTACTGAGTACGATAACAACCTATCTATAAGGAGAATCAATATGGTAGCATTAGATAGAATGATTGCTGTTCGCAATCGGAAAACTGTATATCGGGACGGAGATAAATGTATTAAAGTCTTTGACGAAACCTTTTCAAAAGCCGACATCTTGAACGAAGCCCTCAATCAGGCTCGCGTGGAAAATATTGGCTTGAATGTTCCCAAAATCCTCGAAGTCGCCACCATCGACGGAAAATGGGCGATTATTTCTGAATATATTCCCGGAAAAACATTAGAAGAACTTTTCAAACAAGAACCCGATAATAAACAGGCGCTTTTCGAACAGTTCGTTGATATACAAATGCAGATTCTTTCTAAGAAATGCCCGCTTCTCAACGTGCTTAAAGAAAAAATGAATCGTAAAATCAGCCAGGCAGATATCGATGCCACCACGCGTTACGAGCTTCATACGCGCCTCAATGGTATGCCGAAAGCCGAACAAGTCTGTCACGGCGATTTCGACCCTTCTAATATTATTATATCCGACAACGGTCCTTATATTATTGACTGGTCACACGTCACACAAGGCAATCCTGAAGCCGATGCCGCCAGAACTTACCTCCGTTTCTGGCTTTCCGGCAACATTCAAGGCGCCGAAAAATATCTCGATACATTCTGCGCAAAATCCTCTTTCGAAAAGAAAATGATACAACGTTGGATGCCTATCGTCGCGACATCACAATCCGTGAAAAGCAATCCAACTGAGCGCGAATTCCTGCTTTCCTGGGCAAACGTCGTCGAATATCAATAAGATATTAGAAATGAATCGATAAGAATAGTTTGGGGTCATGACGGTTTCACACGTCATGACCGGCGGCCTATGGCAGGCCATACGGCCGCCGCTGTGTCTATTGCCTGACGGCAATACGCCACAGCTTTATCTTCTGCGAACCCCTTGTTTCAACATATCACGAGGTTTTATATATCATTCAGCTCAATCGTTTCATATGATAGGAGAAATATCATGAAAAAAGTCACTGTCTGCATCGGATCTTCTTGTCATTTAAAAGGTTCACGTCAGGTTGTCGAACAGCTCCAGTATTTCATTGCTCAGCATAAATTAGATGATAAAGTAGAATTAAACGGCACGTTTTGTATGGGACAATGTCAAAAAGGCGTATGCGTCAAAGTCGATAATGATTTCCATTCTGTGACCCCCGAAACGGTCAAAGAATTCTTTGAAAAAGATATCCTTGCCAAAATATAAATATCATTATGCTGGATGTTAAAATTTGTGTTGGAAGTTCCTGCCATCTCAAAGGATCGCAGGCAATTGTACAAAAATTTCAGGATGCCATGACAGAACATCATCTCGAAAATAAGCTCACGCTTTCGGGAAGTTTCTGTACCGGAAACTGTAACCGCATCGGTGTGACTATTGTCGTGGATGATAAAACATATACGGGTATCATTCCTGAAACACTTCATGAATTCTTTAAATCGAATGTTCTCAGCAAGGTTGCGCATTAAATTTCAGACTTGCTGAATGACATTTTCTTCAAGGGGGAAGCCAAATGACGGATTGTCTGGCACTCAAAAAGTCAAACTGTAAAAACTGTCACAAATGCATTCGGCATTGTCCGGTCAAATCCATTCGATTTTCGGGGGATCAGGCACATATCGTCTCGGATGAATGCATTCTTTGCGGGCAATGTTTCGTCGTTTGTCCGCAAAATGCCAAACAAGTGGTCGATGAAACCGAAAAAGTCAAAGTGCTGCTCAATTGCGGTTCACCGGTTATCGCCAGTCTTGCACCTTCATTTATTGCCAATTATGAAGGAGTCGGCATCGAATCCATGCGCGAAGCACTCAAAAAACTCGGGTTTTATGATGTCGAAGAAACGGCGATTGGCGCAACGATTGTCAAAAATGAATACGAAAGACTCCTGCGTGAAGAACATCGTGACATTTTGATTTCATCATGCTGTCATTCGGTCAATCTATTAATACAAAAATATTTCAAATCCCTTTTGCCCTATTTGGCAGATGTTGTTTCGCCGATGCAAGCGCATTGCCGGGATATCCGCAGACGATATCCGGATGCCAAAACAGTCTTCATCGGACCTTGTATTGCCAAAAAAGACGAGGCTGATCATTATGCCGGCATTGTCGATGCTGTTCTGACCTTTGATGAACTCACGGCATGGCTTAAATCCCGAAATATCCTTCTCTCCAAGACGATGGATTCGACCGAAGAAAGCCGGGCGCGCTTTTTTCCGACCACCGGCGGTCTGCTCAAAACGATGTCTTTGGATATGCCGGATTACACCTATTTGGCCATTGACGGCGTCGAACAATGTATCGAGGCTTTGCGCGATATTGAACGCGGCGGTCTCAGAAATTGTTTTATCGAAATGTCGGCATGCAAAGGCAGCTGTATCGGCGGCCCTGTTATGGATAAAGAACATCGTTCGCCTATCCGGGACTATAGGATGATTGAAAAATATGCCGGAAAGAAGGATTTCAAAGTTGTACAGCCCGATTTGCCGATGATCAAAAAGGGATTTACAACGATTCAGCACGACAAACCCGAGCCAACGCAAGCTGAAATCACGGCAATTCTGCACCAAATGAATAAATTTACGCCAAAGGATGAGCTCAATTGCGGTTCTTGCGGTTACAATACATGCCGTGAAAAAGCGATTGCAGTTTTCCAGGGCAAAGCAGAAATCACCATGTGTCTGCCTTTTTTAAAAGAACAGGCAGTTCGATTTTCGGATACGATATTTAAAAATACGCCGAATGGATTGATTGTCGTCAATGATAAGCTCGAAGTCCAGCAGATTAATCCCGCAGCCCAAGTGATTCTCAATATTCGCAAGCCTTCGGATGTTTTGGGCGCCCCGGTTGTCCGCATCCTCGATACGGCGGATTTCCTCACGGTTTTGGACAGTTATCGGGGCATTTATAACCAAAAGAAATTCTTGGCTGAATATCAGCGGTATGTCGAGCAGACGATTGTATATGACAAAGACTGTCATTTGCTCATCTGTATTATGCGCGATGTGACTTCAGAACAAAAAGCCTGCGACGATAGAGAAGAAATGAGCCGGCATACGATTGAAGTTGCCGACAAAGTTGTCGATAAACAGATGAGAGTGGTACAGGAAATTGCATCATTGCTTGGAGAGACTGTGGCTGAAACCAAAATTGCCCTTTCTAAGCTTAAGGAGTCCATCAAGTCATGAACGACTTATGTGTAGATATTGGTTACCGGTCTCTGAATCATTATGGGGAGCAGCTGTGCGGTGATCATCTCGATATCATTGAGCAAAATCAGAATTCGACGGTCATCGTGCTTGCAGACGGCCTGGGAAGTGGTGTCAAAGCCTGTATTCTTTCCACGTTGACTTCAAAAATTATTTCGACCATGGTGGCGGAAGGTCTGTCGCTGGAAGATTGTGTCGAAACGATTGCGGCCACGTTACCCGTGTGTGCTGTCCGAGGTGTGGCGTATTCCACATTTACGATTATGCATATCATCAACAACGAAACCGCTGAAATTATACAATATGATAATCCGAATGTGATTTTGCTTCGGAACTTCATCCATCATGAGTATCCGACGACTGAAATGACGATTGGCGGCAAAAAGGTCTATCGGTCTTTAATTCGTCTGAAAGAAGACGATATTTTCATTCTCATGAGTGATGGATGTGTACATGCTGGCATTGGACGCGCCAATTATTTTGGCTGGCGTCGTGAGGATATTGCGACCTATATGGAGACGTTTGCGCATGTCGGATATACGGCCAAAACACTTGCGACGATATTAACCGATGAATGTAACAAGTATTATGGCGGTTTGCCTGGCGATGATACGACAGCATGTGTATGCCGTGTACGCAAGCGTGTGCCGATGAATATGTTATTTGGTCCGCCTTCGAACCGGGATGATTGCAATCGAATGATGGCATTATTTTTTGGCAAGGAAGGGAAACATATTATTTGCGGTGGAACAACCTCCTCAATAGCAGCCAATTATTTGGGCAAACAAGTTAAAACAAGCCTGACGTTTGACAAATCCGGCATGCCGCCGATTGCCGAAATTGAAGGCGTTGATCTGGTGACAGAAGGGGTCATTACGGTCAATAAAGTTGTCGAATATGCCAAAGATTATTTGAATAAAAACGACAATTACGAAGCATGGAGTTTTGGACGTGACGGGGCATCTCGGATATGTCAGCTGCTCTTTGAAGAAGCCACAGATATCAATTTTTATGTCGGACGTGCCATGAATCCTGCGCATCAAAATCCGGAACTTCCGATTACTTTTAGTATTAAAATGGCTATTGTCGAAGAACTTGCCAAATGCTTGAAGCAAATGGGAAAACGGATCAAAGTCAGTTACTTCTAATCTACGGTTTTTAATCTAAAACGTGCGGCGTATTCGCAGAATAGCCGCACGGCGCAAGCGTATGGCGCAAGCCATAGCGGCGCAAAAAATATGAAGGAAATAGAGATATGAGAGTGTTTGATACAAAAGTTCAGCATCTAAAATATAAGGTCCTGAGAGAAGTTGCACGGCAGGCATGGGCTGGTACTTTGTTACAAAATGTGCTCGATATTCCTAAAATTATCGTGCCGGGCAAAGTGCCGACGATGCGTTGTTGTGTCTATAAAGAACGGGCGATTTTGGCGGAACGCGTGAAGATTGCGCTTGGCGGAAATCCTGCAAATTCTAATATGATAGAAGTGATTGATATTGCATGTGATGAATGTCCGGCGGCGGGTTATTCGGTGACGGATTCTTGTCGCGGATGTCTGGCGCATCGCTGTGAAGATGTTTGTAAGCGCGGTGCGATTTCTTTTGATCATCATCATGTTGCACATATTGATAAAACAAAATGTATAGAATGTGGTCAATGTGCAAAAGTATGTCCTTATACGGCCATTGTGAATCGCAAAAGACCTTGTCAAAATGCTTGTAAAATCCATGCAATTGATATTCGAAATGATGGTGCGGCAGAAATAAATAATGATAAATGTATATCTTGCGGCGCGTGTGTTTATCAGTGCCCGTTTGGGGCCATTATGGATAAATCATTTATTATTAATGTGATTGATATCATACAAAAGAGTGAAAATAATACAAAATATAAAGTATATGCTATTGTTGCGCCTTCGATTTCCAGTCAGTTTACTTATGCCAAACTGGGGCAGGTCGTTTCGGGGATTAAAAAACTCGGTTTCCATACGGTCATTGAGGCCGCGCTGGGCGCCGACATGGTGGCAGCAGAAGAATCTAAAGAATTGGCTGAAAAAGGATTTTTGACGAGTTCATGCTGTCCAGGATTTGTCGAATATATTAAAAAATCATTTCCAGCGCTTGTGCCTTATATTTCGCATAATCTTTCTCCCATGGCTGCGTTGTCCAAATGGATTAAGCAGCGTGAGCAGAATTGCAAAATAATATTCATAGGACCTTGTACGGCAAAAAAAGCCGAAGCCCAGCAGGAAACCGTCAAACCTTATGTCGATGCGGTCATTACATTTGAAGAATTACAAGCATTAATCGATAGTAAAGATATTGATTTGACAACATTAGAAGAAGATGTTTTGGATAATGCTTCCTATTTTGGGAGAATCTTTGCACGAAGCGGCGGTCTTTCGGATGCCGTGGCGCAGGCGCTTAAGGAACAATCGATTGAATTCGACCTGAAACCTTGTGCTTGTGATGGCATTGAAGCATGCAAAATGGCACTGCTCAAAAAGAGCAAAAATCTGCTCGATGCAAACTTTATCGAAGGTATGGCTTGCACTGGCGGCTGTATCGGTGGCGCGGGATGCCTCACGCATGGCGAGAAAAATAAAGCTCAAGTGGATAAATACGGGCGCGAAGCCATGGAAAAATCGATTACATCTGCGATTAGTATATTAAAAATGTAGAAACTAATTCTATCTTCAAATTCTATCTTCAAATTTTCTATTATTTTAAAATGATATTGTACAGGCCTATGGCATTCGCCATACGGCCTGTTTGGGCGGATGGCTATTGGCGTTGCCAATACGCCCCCGCCGTTTTTCATTTTTTTTTGTTTGCTCGCGTGGCACATCTATTTGTCCGCTGCATCATACGCTTTAAAACTCGCAATTTGATTAAAAGCGAGCTATTTGGAAAGGGATTGACAGGTGCGAGTGTTTCACTGTCAGCGTCATGATGGAGATGAATATGACAAAATTCCCGATTGGTATTCAGACATTTTCAGAAATTAGAGACAAGGGATTTATCTATGTCGACAAAACGGCGCATATCTATCGCCTGACCCATAGCACCAAGTGTTTCTTTTTATCTCGTCCACGTCGATTTGGAAAAAGTCTGCTCATATCGACATTAGCCTCATATTTTGAAGGTCATCGCGAGTTGTTTGAGGGACTTGCCATCGCGGATTTAGAGCAAGACTGGAAATCTTATCCCGTGCTTCATCTCGATTTGTCGGGAGTCGATTACCATACCAAAGGTTCATTGCAGAATCTTCTGCAGGTCAATTTGTCAAAATGGGAAGCTCAATATGGGGCAAATCAGATAGAATTGGAATTTGGTACCCGGTTTATGGGGATTATTGAGCGTGCCTATGAACAAAGTGGCCGACAGGTGGTTCTGCTTGTCGATGAATATGAAAAACCGATATTAGATACGATTGATGATGAAGAAATTCAGGAAAAACATCGCCAAACCCTGAATGGATTTTATAGCGGTATTAAAAAATCAGATAAATATCTCAAATTTGTATTATTAACGGGTGTCACAAAAATCGGAAAACTCAGTGTTTTCAGCGCATTAAATAATATTACCGATATTTCTTTAATGCAGGAATATGCCGATATCTGCGGTATTACTGAAGATGAATTAGAAGATGTATTTCATGATGATATTCAGGCTATGGCTGACAAACAAGATAAATCCTATCCTGCCATGCATGAAGCATTAAAACGAGAATATAATGGCTATCAGTTTTGTGAGGAAATGACGCAAAGTGTCTATAATCCCTATAGTTTATTAAATGCTTTATCTGGAAAAAAGATTAAACATTATTGGTTTGAAACGGGGACACCGACATTTCTTGTTCATCTTTTAAAAAAATATCGTCCCAATCTCGATAAACTTGAGAATGCTACGATGACGCGCGATGACCTTGCCATGATTCATACCTTTGTGAGCAACCCATTGCCCATTATCTATCAAAGCGGCTATCTGACTATCAGCGGTTATGATGATGAATTTTCGGAATTTACCCTCAATTATCCGAATGCTGAAGTCAAAGAGGGATTTTTAAAGGGTTTGATTCCCTTGGTGATGGGCGAAGAACGCGCCACAGAGTTTGAAGTTGCGCACTTCGTGCGCGCCGTGCGCCGTGGCGATACCGACGATTTCTTCGAACGCATTTCATCCCTGCTTGCCAATGTACCCTATGATGTCAAACTCAATTATGAAGTGCATTTCCAGAATTTTATCTATCTATTATTTACATTGATGGGATTTTATACAAACGTTGAAATTCATTCTGCCAAAGGTCGCGCCGATATGGTCGTCAAAACCGACAAATATATTTATGTCATGGAATTTAAACGCGACAGCACCGCCCAGGCTGCCATGCAGCAAATTAAAGATAAAGGTTATGCCGAACCCTTTAAATCCGATGGCCGCCAAATTATCCTCGTTGGTGCCAACTTTGCCCAGGATATGAGCAATATAGACGGCGTTTTGGTGGAGGAAGGTTAAGGTTCTGTCTATGCTTGTGTGTAACACCCGATATCAAAAGGATTCTTTCAAAAAACTCGCGGTTTGAATCAAAGCGAGCTATTTGGAAAGGGATTGACAGGTGCGAGTGTTTCACTGTCAGCGCGACGATGGAGATAAATATGACAGCAAAAAAATTTCCGATTGGCATACAGACATTTGAGAAGCTTCGCGAAAATGCATACATTTATGTGGATAAGACTGCGCATATTTATCGCTTGACGCATGGGTCATCGACATATCACTTTCTTTCTCGTCCACGTCGATTTGGAAAAAGTCTGCTCATATCAACATTAGCCTCATATTTTGAAGGTCATCGCGAGTTATTTGAAGGACTTGCCATCGCGGATTTAGAGCAAGACTGGAAATCTTATCCCGTGCTTCATCTCGATTTGACGGGTGTGAATTATCATGAGGAAGATGCACTTCAAAAGACGTTAAATTTGTCGCTTTGTTTATGGGAAAGAGTCTATGGTAAGGATGATGCTGAAAACACATTAGGTGATCGCTTGATGGGCATCATTCGTCGCGCAATGGAGCAAACGGGGATGCAGGCTGTTTTGCTCGTCGACGAATATGAAAAACCGATATTAGATACGATTGATGATGAAGAAATTCAGGAAAAACATCGCCAAACCCTGAATGGATTTTATAGCGGTATTAAAAAGGCCGATAAATATCTCAAATTTGTATTATTAACGGGTGTCACAAAAATCGGAAAACTCAGTGTTTTCAGCGCATTAAATAATATCACCGATATTTCTTTAATGCAGGAATATGCCGATATCTGCGGTATTACTGAAGATGAATTAGAAGATGAATTTCATGATGATATTCAGGCTATGGCTGACAAACAA
>JAGBXG010000097.1 GCA_017629415.1 Pseudomonadota bacterium
AAAAATAAATAAAATTTTTAAAAAAATCGTCACAATGGGATTTTAGTTGGCATCACACGGGGTGTAAGGCGGCTTAATGATCTGTCGCTGTGAGAGATGATGTGAGTTGCCCTCAATCCCATGGAGGTCCCCGGATGGGTAAGATCGACAGTACGAGCAAAGTTTTTGTTCAAAAACCTGAGGTTTTTCGGGATATTTTTAAACTTGTGTTTCGCGAAACTCAAATGGCGATACGTGAGCTTAAACCTATGGATCCTGAAAGCCTTTTTATTCAGCGTTTATCTGCCGGTGGTAAAGACAAGCGCAATAGAAAGCAACACAGGGCTCAAAAAGCCTTACTATTGTCTAAGTTTTCTCGGGATATGGTGAAAACTTGCTTGTGTGCTACAGATGAAGATGCAAACTACATGATTTTGGGCATTGAAAATCAAGCGTATATAGACAGATTTATGCCGGCTCGCGTGATGATTTATGATGCCTTAACATTTCATACGCAAATGCAGACAATCCAATCCGAGAGTAAACCTGAGAATCATTCAAGCCAATTTTTGAGCGGCGTATCGTCAGAAGCAAAGCTCAAGCCGGTGATTACTGCCGTTTGTTACTTTGGTACCAAACCTTGGGACGGTCCTCGCAGTTTGCATGAGATTTTAGATATTAAAAATCCCAAACTGAAAGCCTTTGTGCCGGATTATCCCATCTGTATCATTGATCCACATACTCTATCTGATGATGAGCTTGAGGTTTTGGATACATCGCTTCGCGAGGTTTTTATGTGTATCAGAGCCTCACAAGATAGAAAAAAGCTTAAAGAGATTGTAAACTCAAGTGTGCGGTTTCAACACGTGGATCCCGATGCCGCCAATCTGATTTATGCTGCTTTAAATATCGATATTCCAATCCATACAACTCAAAAGGAGATCAATATGTGTCAAGCCGTTGAAGAGTGGAAACAAGAGTTATTAGATGAAGGCTATGCTAATGGCGAAAGAGATGGCTATGCCAGTGGCGAAAGAGATGGCTATGCCAATGGCGAAAGAGATGGCATTGATAAAGTTGCTCAAAATATGATTCTTATGAACTGTTTTAAACCTGAAGATATTTCGAGAGCAACAGGTCTATCTTTAGATAAAATTCAAGAAATCAAAGAAAATATCTAGGAGTGTCAAAGCTAAGCTCATCTCCCCACTGTGGAGAGAGCGGTCGCGTAGCGGCAGTGGGTGAGCTTCAAACGTTGTATTGTAGACCTCACTATTGCCCTTCGGGCGGTCTCTCCCACAGGGAGAGAAGGCCTGATTCGCTTCGCTCATCAACGCAAACCCAAGCTTTTGGGCTCACCATTGGGCGGTCTTTGTCTGCTGCAACCTCACTTAAGTCTTATTTCCGCCCAAGATGTCAGTAATCAGTCCCCGTCTAACCTACAATAACCGCACATGATTGCATGGTTGCCAAGAGGCAACGCACTTTGCAAGTGTCCAGTGCAAAACTCCAAGAAAAAAGCCGGCTGTATTCGCCAACGGCGAATAGGCCGGCTCAAGCGGCGCGTATCGGCTTTAAAAAGCCGATAGCGACGCACCTTTCATCATGAAATTTAAGCTTCATCGTCAGGATTGATGTCCGATTCGTTTTCCACATCGACATTTTCAGGCGCATCTTCGGGACTGACTGCACGCGCCAGACGAATGGCTTCCAGACGTCCCGAAATGTCCACATCAGCCTCCAACAGACGATGACCACGGTTCAGATCGGTGCGCTCGTTACGCAAACGCACGACGTTGGGCAGAATAGAAAGCGCCTCAAGGTCGTTGACAGCCGTCGTGTAAATCAGCTGAATACCCATCGCGCTCGCGAATTGTCGCTGCATATTGATGAAAACTGTACGGCTGGCGCGGCCAATCGGGTTGTCGAGAATCAACACGCTCGTCGGCTGGCGGTTCATGCCTCGCGTGCGCGCACGGACATTGGCCAACGTACAGTACAGCAAAATCGCACATGTCAGCTGCTCACCCCCCGAGAAACGCGCCGTTTCCGTGATTTCAATCAGACGCTGCGGCGATGCAGGATCCGGATTAAGCACGCGAACCGTGAACGGACGCGCCAACTGACGCACCGCACGCTGGATCAGCTTCGTGCCCGTCGGAATCACCGTTTCGTCTACCAGCGTATCGACCAACTCTTGAATCAGCTCCATGCGATCTGCCTGCGAACTCGGCTCCTTCGTCGTAATGCGCAGGAACCGCGAACCACCAATGTCAGGCACCTCGCGGGGGACAATGCTCGCCGAGTCCGCCAGTTTGAGCAAACGCAACCCATCATCTGCTGCATTGAGCAGGAATTTGGCCAAGAAACTGCGATGTTTCTCCATTTCCTCAAGCGTCGCCGTGATTTCGCGCAGACGAATGTTTAATGACTCGCGGAACTCAGCTGCCCCCGTCTCAAGCGATTCGGCATCCAATGTCTTGAACTGCGTAATGATGCGGTTCTGAAGCGCCGAAAACTGTTCGTGATCAACCCACTTACGAATGGCTGTCACCGCCGAACGACGTGTCGAATCCAAACCATCATGCGCCTCGCGATATTTCTCAAGACGCTGCTCCAAATCCGTAATGGCCGCCCCAATTTCGGGCGCTTCAATCGGCGTATCCAATGCCAAAGGCTGCTGGCTCTTCAAGAATGCAGCATGGCTGCGCTGAACCGAATTCAAGCGCTCCAAGTCCTTTGTCAAAGCCTCACGAGCATGACGCGCATTCGATGCCTGGCGCTCCTGAGCACGGATGGCGTCGTCAATCTTGCGCAGTTCGACCTGGCCATCAGCAGCAGCTTTCTCATATTTTTCAACATTTTCAGCTTTGACCGCCACATCCTCCGGAATGCTCGGCTTGCCTGCGCCATACCATTCATTCTGACGCTGTTTGAGCATCGAATTCTTGCTGCTCAAATCGGCAATGGCTTTTTCTTTCCTGCCCGTCACAATCGCCAGCATCTCGGACGCACGTTCACCGTTGGTCTCGAGATCGTTCGGATTCGTCAAACCTTCAACGGCCGCTTTGACATCATCCAGCGTCAGAACGCCGCGAATCAGCTGCATGACCTGGTTCTTGTCTTTCTTGGCCTGTTTTTCGGCATTTTCAAGATTACGCGCCAATTCGTTGTTCGTATATTCGCGCTCCACTTGATCGAGCAAACGCTGATAATCGTTTTTGAGCTCTTCGATCGGACCTTGTTTCGCATCCGGCATTTGATTGACATATTTGACGCGCGAAATTTCATTGTCGAGCAAACTGGCCTTTGTGCCCACAGGTTCCGCTGTCTGGAGCAAAGCCCGTGCTTTTTCGCGAATTTCACGCGCCTGCACGCGCAGGGCTTCCGCTTCCTCGCGGCGCTGCATGCTGAGCGCATATTTTTCATCCGAAGCCGCCTGCCAGTGCGCCATCGAATCGTCGATTTCATTCACAAACTCTGAAAGCTTGTCACATGCACTCCGGAGACCCAGAATTTCATTGTTCAGCTTGCCAGCTTCACGTTCATCGCTGCGGCTGCGTTCGAGCAGACGTTTTTTCTCGTCCTTTTGCATCTCAAGACGCGCTTCATCATCCTCAGATTGAACGCGCAGACGTGCCAATTTGGCCTTTGTCGCCGTAAACCAGCCCTTTGGATATTGACCGCGGAACGTCTTGAATTTCATCGATGCACTCAAGAAATCGTCCTGCTGTCTCAAAGCTTTGTCGATATCATCGTGAATCGATTCCAGGCGTTTTTCGAGACTGGCGAGCGCGTTTTGAGCATCGTTTTTATCAAACCAGGCGTGATCTTTGGGGCCAAGTACGCATTGATAACGCGCAGGCATGGTTTCAGCGACGGCATCAAAGATTTCAGGCGTTGCCAATGTAATGGGCACACCCGGCACCATATCGGGATTCGATTCAATGATGCTGCGCGTACGCTCAAAATCGCGGGCAGGCACGATAATGCCCTGAGCAATGGCCGGCCAAGTGCGCACGAGTTTTTCTTTTTCTTCAGGCGATGCCTGCAAATTGTCGCAAATATAACTCCAGCCTGATTTGGCCTGCGATTTCGGTCCCAAAAAGCTCAATAACGTCTCGACTTCGACCGAAGGCGGCATCAAACCGCGTTCCATGATATGGACTCTGGCACGTTCCAAAGACGCAGCTTCTGTACGCAAACGCGCGGCTTCTTCCTGCATTTCGGAAGCATGACGCTGCAAAAGTGCGCCAGTATCATCCGCCACTTCATCCAAATCGATTTCATCCAAATCGAGCATACTCAAGAAATGCGCATCCGATTCGAGGGTATCGCGAGCCTGAGTGGCCTTTTGCCAATCGCGCTCAAGCGCACGGATTTCAGCTTGTTTATCCGCAACACTTTGCTGCAATTCCTGAATCATACGCGAACATTCATCTTCGAGTGCCGCATTTCCTTCGCGACTTCTTTCTAATGAACGCAGTTTATTCTTTCGCGTCTTTAACGTATTTTCTGTGCGCGTCAAAGCTTCAGCCGGCGTTTCATTGGCCTGAAGGATGGCAAGCTTAATCAAGCTCTCAAACTTCTCCTGCCTTGCCCGCATGTTCGTTTTATAACTTTCGCTTTCGGATTCATAAGCGAACGCTTCGCGTTCCAATTTCTGGGCTTCGGTTTCAAGTTCGCGGCTTTCATCCTCACGTTCGGCAGCATTCCGGCGAATTTCATCGCGTTCAACGCGAAGTGCCTGCGACTGATGACGCATTGCCGCCACATAATCGGATGCCACTTGCTCCAATTTTGCCAAAAGCGGCGCACGTTCAACATTTGCCCCCGAAAGACGCGCACGAAATGCTTCGGCATCCTTCTGAGCAATGACATAATCACGATACGGATAAGCCGCGCGCCATAAAATCTCATCGCGCTTGGCCTGTTCCACACTTTCGGTCAAATCATCGACTTGTTTTTGTGCTTTTTTAACTTCGGCTTCAGCCAAACGCATGGCCAAAGCAATGGCCAATCCGCGATCACGCTGTACACGGGCTTCAACATCATTCCAACGCGTCCGAAGCTGCTTTACATCCTCAGCAATCTTTTGTTCCTGCTCGGCAAATAAAGCTGTATTGGCCACAATTGACCCGCGAATACGCGCATGCAATGCCGTCAGGCGTTCCGCTTCTTCCATCGTACGCAAACGACGTTCATGAAGCTCAACCAACGGCGTCAATCGTTCAATCAAACCTGTCGAAAGGTTCAAATCGGGCAAGAGCTCATGTTTGCGGCGCTGCAATTGCTTGCGGTACGTCTCCAAATTCTCGGTAATGCCATCGGTACGCGAAGGTTCAACCGTCAATTCGAGCAAGAAATCAATGAAATCATCCGGACTGTTGAAACGGAATAACTCATCTGCCCCACCCTCGCGGCTGTTCATGATCAACTGATAGCCAAAAAGCCCAGGATCCAGACCGGCACTCTGCAGTTTTTCACTCCATTCGCTTTGATTTTCCGTGCAATAGAACTGCAAACTCGGGTGTTCATCGCGCAATGTATGCCAATGCTGACGGAATGACATCAAAGTACGTCGCACTTTGCCGCCGTCAGCCGTCGTCATATCGACCGGAATCGTCGGCAACTGCGTGGCTTCCACGCCATCACTCACGCGAGCACAGAAAAACAAACGACGCAGACTTTCTTTGTTGCCGCCGGCATATTCATAAAAAACACCGGTTAAAAACCGCGGCACCATCGTCAGATCATCATCCAATCCAAGCGTCTGCGTGTCCAACGTCCATTCTGCCGCCACCACACTGCGATCATTCGTTAAAACATAGTCTTCAATACGGCGTTGCTTTGCATCGGCTCGCGATCCCAAAAAATCACGACGATTCGGACGCGGTAATGCAAAAAACAAACTCAAAATCGAAGACTTACCGCCACCATTGCGAAGCCATAACGTCGAATCCGACGGCATTCCCGAAGGATCACTCAAATTCAACGTCAAATCCTGCATTCTGGCATTCGGATGACCGATAGAAATAAAACGAAGTCGTGAAAGTTTTGGCATTTTTAAACTCTATTTTTTTATTTTGTGGGGCGCTGCCCCATACCCCTTTTTATTTTGTGGGGCGCTGCCCCACACCCCGCCAAAGGGGCTGAGCCCCTTTGGAATCCTGCAATATGGGACGTTTTTTGTGGGTTGAACGGGTACTGGTTGCTAACGTTTTTGGAGTTGAATGGAACCTTGTATGCCATTCAACTTGGATGAACTTAACAATTCGTAGTTGTCGTATTTGCTGACATTTTTGCCGCATTTGGATGCAAACGTGAGTTTACCTTGATGAGCGAAGCGAATCAGGTCTCTCTCCCATTGGGAGAGAACGCCCGAAGGGCGAGAGTGAGGGCAAAGCCTACCCTTCCTCATCCTCATCCACAAAGGCGATCATACCGCCATCGTCGACAAAATCATCCTCAAGGTCTTCTGAAACCTCGTTTTCAGCATCGATTTCAGCGTTTTCATCCTGAGGTTTGGGAATGGCATCGCCCATTTGATCGATTTCAACGGATTCATCGCGCCACTGACTGCCCCACTCTTCCACGGGGATATCTTCAACGGAAGATTCAAAATCGCGTTCATCCAATTCTTCATCATTTTCGGTCTGAACGCCGCCATTCTGAATCCGCATAACTTCATCAAACAGGCGCGATGCGGCCAGTTCCTGAACGAGTACGTTATAACGGCGCGTCGGCTGCCAGGCTTCTTTGCCGGCATAGCGTGTTTCGGTAAAGCAGCCGTATTCCTTCAGGCGCTCGAGGTTATATTTAATGATGCGCAGGGTTGAACCTCGTGATTCACGGCCATCTTTGGTTTCCCGAGAGGCCAAAGTGTTGTCATAAACACGCCAGGCATCGTAAAGCCCTGTCCGAACATCGTCCATATCGGGATCGACTTCGGCAAATTCTTCCTTCAGGCGTGCGCAAATGGCTCGCAAGGTGTCATCGATTTCATCCACGGTCACCGGCGGACGCGGACGGTTAATATCATCCTCAAGATCGCGGGCTCGCGGGAAAACCGTCGCAGCAATCGTAATCTCGACAAGGCCGTCCAAAAGACGCTGATCCGCAGACGAATTGTTCGATCTAAACTCAGAAGCCTTCATCCAGAAAACGCTGCCCTCGCGAGGACTGAGCACGATGCCATGTTCACTGACATTGAGGACATAAAGCCCAAGCCCGTCACTCATTTCCGCCACGACATCGCGAAATTCACTGCGATTCAAATACTCGCGGATGAGTTCGCGGTATTCCGTATTCTGAACAGGCCGCATACGCGGCTGCAATCCCCATTGAATCAAGGTTGCGGCTCTGAAAACATCGGTAAGTTCTAACATGGGTTATTTTTTTCAAAAGCAATGCGCCGCAAATCCGGCGCATGTGGGTAGTAAATGTTCAAGATGGCCTAAAACGTCAGTGTCTCACAAAAGCGATGCACTAGGCATAAGGCCGAATCCAGACCTCATCGCCGTAGTATTCGGGATCGGAGAGCAAGGTATTTGCCTTTTCCACCAGAACGATAGGTTTCTCGGCGCTTTCGACATCAAAGTGCTGCATGACCAGGAGGACGATGACTTCGCATTGCGTACGTGTAAAGCGCTGAACACGGGCATACGCGAGCAACTCGCTGAGGGTCGTGGGCTGAACTATGCTTCGGAGCAAGTGTTCGGCAATTTGTCGGTCTTCTTCGCTATAGCGCGAGATATCGCCGGCAAAGTGGTTGGCTTCGATGGGTTCAATATCGATCCAATCGCGTCGCAATTGCCGCTTAGGCCGGAGCAAACCATCGAAGAGGAAGCACAGCGAGAGCTGTGT
>JAGBXG010000098.1 GCA_017629415.1 Pseudomonadota bacterium
CCCCGACTGTAAGCATCACGGCGGCGGCAAATTACTTGAAATTCGCCCCGAGACCCGCTCCCGATTTTCAATACAATGGCGTTTTATTTGTCCGCTTTACAGAACCACTCATGAGCGGGGATAATTTCGATAGGCATACCGTTTGGAGTCAATGCCTGTCCACGATCATCATACGTCACAAGCGTCAGGTTCCGACAACCGGTAGCATTTGCTGCACTCTGAGCACCCCGCAATTCTCGGTTACGCACTTTCACCGATGAAATGTCGTAGGAAACCTGTACTATCCTTTCAACATGCCGACCCTTGCACACAAGAAAATCCGCCTCTGAGGTTCTATCTTCGTAATAGTAGATATCATAACCTTTTGTTTCATATTTTCGGCGCAATTCATGATACACCAACGCTTCAAGTCTCCATCCAAGATTTTCACCTGCGAATGCGTTTGGACGCATATCCATCAATGCCACATCAATTGGATAGATTTTGGAATTGACCAGTCGTTCAGCCGACTTAAGCGAATATTTCCTGACTTCACCTATAAGAAAGGCTTTTTCAAGATAATCCAGATAATTGCGTGTAGTATGATCACTGGCAATGCTAAACAAACGGGAAAATCCTGAAATTGTCGCCTTGGCCGGCGCAATGTTCAATACATGATTGGCCAACTCGCTCAACGACTGCGCATTACGGATGCGGTGGCGACTGCAAATGTCACGATGCACTATGGATTCAACTAAAGATGACACATATCCAACCGTGTCAGGCTCATTCAACAACTCCGGAAATCCTCCGTTTTTCAGATAGGAATCGAACGCAGACATCCGCTCCGCCGTATCAATCGTCGATGCAGGCAAAGATGTCTTGACACCTCGGCACACACAATATTCCATGAATGAAAATGGATACAGCCGCGTTTCCATGTATCGTCCGGTCAAATGTGTGGCAAGCTCACCCGAAAGAAGTTTTGCATTGGAACCTGTTATGACCAGACGCATTTTTTGACGCAACAAACGGTTTGCAAACAAGAACCATTCCGGGATATTCTGCATTTCGTCTATGAACAGGACCTTAAACCGGCCATAGACCTTATACAACGCCGTAAGAATATCGTTCAGATCGTCTCCCTTCAACTTAACCAAACGCTCATCATCAAAGTTGACGTACGCGAACGGCAGTCCTGACTTCTTGAGAACATTCATGCATAGAGTAGACTTTCCGCAACGCCTTACACCAATGACGACCTGAGCCAGACGACTATCAAGATTCAAATGCTGTTCTTCTGGACGTGTGCAGTATTCAGCAGGATTAAAGGAATCAACCTCCATTTCCTTTTGGTCCAAAAGAATTTCTTCTAGAATTTTTATTTTCATGACCAAATTATATCAGATATCACGCCACTGTGCAATAGATACAGTTTTTTCACACCTCAAACTGCAATAGATACACTATTTCAACATTACAAACTGCAATATCCTACAATTGCCGAACACCCTACGCATCACATTCATTATGATTTACATCACCAAAACTGCACTATTTCACAAAAAGCCCGATTTACAAGCGAAATCATTACTCTTTTTGGGGCCTGGCCCTAGGGATTCTCTTGCCATTTTTGCTGTTGTTGCTTCTTGCCTTGTCAATGTGCGTCGTTTTTTCGC
>JAGBXG010000099.1 GCA_017629415.1 Pseudomonadota bacterium
CATGGACAGTAGGTTGCCAGAATTCTTTCTCGTAATTCGTTGTTGATCACTTCCGTTCTCCTTGAGTCTGAAAGTGTCAACCAAAACGGGGATAGATCAAACGGAGAGGGGCTTATGGATTTGCATCTGTATTCATGGCAACAGCCTGTGGTAAACTGTTGCGGCGCGTATTGTGCTTTGCACAATAGCGGCGCGGGGGCAGGCGCGTATTTGCGAAGCAAATAGCGCCGAAGGGGGCTTTGCCCCCTCCAATTCCATTCATCCAGGAGTTTATTGATGCCATTTTTGCCTAAAATCGCTCCGGTTCGTCCGATGATGCCATCCAATCCGATGATTTCGCACCTTGAGCTTGAGCTGGATTGGCTGCGCGCCTTGCTTCATGTGCGCATTCGTGAGATGCAGGCCCTTGGATTGCTGCCCGGCGCCAGTGATTTGAGACCAGGAACGGTGATTTATCCGCAGGAAGTGGAAGCGCGCCTGCGTGAACGCGATAATGTGGCTGGCGATCCGACGATGGATGAAGTGGAAGCGAAGACGCGTTTGGCCGAAATCGAACATCGAAGACGACAATTTTATCAAATGTATGAAACATTTGATCCCAGCACACCACTGGCTTTTTTACGCCAACAGTATCGCTTGGATGAAGCACAATATTTGTTGCTGCTGCTCGTTGTGGCCCCGGCGTTTAATCCGTCTTTTTCGCGGCTTTATGCCTTTATTCAGAACCATTTTGAACGCGATTATCCCACGCTGGCGCTTTATATTGAGCTTTTTGCACGCGATAATCCCAATGCTGCGTATTTAGACCGACTCATTGCACCAGGAAGTATTTTGCTCTCTGAAGGGCTGGTGGAAATGCGTACCATGGCCGGTTATCTGCCGCCGAATAAACAGGCCTTGGTGTTGCCGCAACGTATTCAGGCTTTTATTGGTGGTATCGATATGATTGACGGCAGTATTGCGTCCTATTCAGAGCTGCGCACGCGCGACAGTCTTTCGGCGCCAACCCTGCTGACCGAAAAACAACATCATGAATGGTACAGCCGAATCGAGAAAATTAAGGCATTGGTTAATACCGGTAAACCGTTGCCTTGCTGCTTTATTACGGGGCCTTCCGGCTCGGGAAAACGACGTTTTGCGCAAGAAGTCGCTGCCATCATCGGGCGCGAATTGCTGTGCGTCGATGTCAAAGCCATCCATAATACGTTCGAAAGCTTCAGTTACGGCTTGAGCTGTGCCTGCCGTGAAGCCATGCTTCATCATGCCGTGCTGTGCCTGTTCGGCTGGGAAGCACTGATTTTGCCCACAACGGCTGAAGATGCGAATTTCCATGCTTCCGTTGCCGCCTTGCATTTGTCCGTATGCCGTTGCCTGGATTCCATTTTGGCATGGCATCCGCAGACCATTATCATCACTTGTCAAAACAGTGTTTCGTTTGCGCCGCGTTTAGAGACGCGAAATGTCGAAGCTTTGCGCCTGACCATGCCCGATCATCATACGAGCCGACGGCTTTGGGATGTTGCATTGCCCGAAAAAATGCGCGACAGCCGCTGCGATATTCCGGCTTATGCCGAGAATTTCCATCTGACACCGGGCCAGATTGCCGATGCCGTCCGCGTCGCCGCATACCAATCCGAACCCAGCCCAGTCGTCAATTCGGACTATATTATTGGCGCTGTCAAACAGCAGATGCGACATCGTTTAAGCGAACATGCGACTTTGCTGGAAAAAAATTATAAATGGGAAGACCTGATCGTCACCAAAGATGTCGAAACTCAGCTGCGCGAAATCGTTTACCGCTATCAATACCGCGCGAAAGTTTTGACAGACTGGGGTTTGGGCGACAGATTCGGGCATGATATCGGCCTGTCGGCGTTGTTTGACGGCCCGCCGGGCACCGGTAAAAGTATGTGTGCCGCCCTGATTGCCAACGAAATCGGCATTGATATTTATCAGGTCGATCTGTCGCGCGTCATGTCCAAATATGTTGGCGAAACCGAGAAAAATCTCGCTCAAATCTTCAATGAAGCCGAAAATGCCCAGGCCATGCTGCTGTTCGACGAGGCTGATTCGCTGTTTGGACAACGCACAAATGTCAAAAATTCTAACGATAAATATGCCAACCTGGAAGTCAACTACTTGCTGCAACGCATTGAACGTTTCCCCGGCGTCGCCATTTTGACGACAAACTTTCCTGCCGGTATCGATGAAGCTTTTGCACGTCGTTTGTCATTGCGCGTTTCGTTTCCCAAGCCTTCTAAAGCCGAGCGTGCACGTTTGTGGCAATCCATGCTGCGTTCTTCCAAGCTCCCGAAAGGCAAAATCGATTACCGCGAACTTGCGACAGAATTTGAAATCAGCGGCGGCTATATCAAAAACTCGATCTTACGCGCCGCATTTATCGCCGCTTCCACCAACGGTATCGTCGATCAAGATACTCTCTATCAAGCCGCACGCATCGAAATGAAAAGCATGGGAATGCTCGTGTCACATAATGATGAGGATGCCACATGAGCGAAAATGGGCTTCGCAATATCACCGATTCGCCGCATGCCCCGTTCCTGCGCGCCCTTCAAGCGTGGGTATGGCAAAGGTTTCCGGTACATCAGCTTTCGGCAACCGATATTTTTTATGCACTCAAATGGGCACAAACAGGCATTCCCGCCGACAGGCTGACCGAAGCATTCGAAGCCTGGCTTTGCGATCATCCGCATCATTTTGATGACGGCTTTCGCCTGACACGCCTCAAACTGCAAGCCGAACACGCCATTTCCGAGTTTCGTAAAAAGCCAGCTGCCGCGGCGCCCCCCCTTCTCGTCAACGATCCCTTTAAAGCTGCACTCGATACCATTACGACATGCGGCAGACAGACAAATAACCCATTATTGCGCGATGCGCTCCGGGGGTTTTATCAAGCCATGCGCGAAGCCCAAAAAAACGCCATTGCCGAATGCCCAGGCTGGAATGAACGTCCAGACGCTTTCTATCCTTTTAAAGCACGTGCCATTCTGGCTTGGGATGAACACTTGGCTCACTTGCTCAACCATTGCTACAACATGCTGTCTGAACAAGAACAAACCCACATGAAAGCGCTAACGCCTCGCGAAAAAATTCATTGCATGCATCTCGGCGAGGAAGCCAAACAGTATTATCTCAAACAATGCTTAAATGCTCGTCTGGCCGCTTATTTCCAAATCGAATCTTTACTGAAAAACATATGATAACTTTAAAATATTGCGACCATATGAATCTATGCATTTGAATGCCAAGGGGGCCGAGCCCCCTTAGGCGCTATTGGCATTGCCAATACGCGCCTACCCCCAAGCCGGGGCTTTGCCCCGGACCCCCTTGGGGCTTGAGCCCCAAACCCCGCCAAGGGCTCTGCCCTTGGAACACGCCAAAGGAGCCAGCTCCTTTGGAATCCTATTTGAGTGAGGCGTTTTTCGTAAATTAGACAAGTACTGATTGCAAGCGTTTTGGGGTGAAATGGGGCCAGATGAGCGCA
>JAGBXG010000100.1 GCA_017629415.1 Pseudomonadota bacterium
TGGGCGGTTTTGTCCACATAAACCATACGCTCACTGCGTATTTCTTCAAATGTCTGAATGCCAATCGGAAATTTGCGCTCTGCCATAACAACCTCCTTAAACGGGGGGGGAAACGCATTATTGATAACCGCTCACTGAAACGTATATTGATAACCGCTCACTGAAACGTATCATAAAACGCCTACACACGCTTACCCACCATAACTCGCCTTTACACCAATAGCGAGGAGTTTTTACGCGGGCTATTTCGCTACGCGAAATACGCCCCTGCGTGCCGGCCTATGCTACACATACGGCCGCCAGCCGCCGGCTATTCCATACGCCGGCGATTTTTTTGCTTGTTCTCACTCAAACCTGATCAAAAATACGCGATACTTCCATCATGAGCACCGATACCGCCCATAACCCCTGATCATTTTTTTTGCATTTTTGGCTCTTTAAACTTGTATTTTTTTTTTTTTTTTTATGATGCCATAGGTTTATGGCGTTTAAACCAATCTTTAAGCAAAATTGTTTATAGTTTTAATGACTGGAGGGATATATATGAGCCAATTTAACAACTTGAGGGCAGGAAAAGCCGATACCGCAACGATTTCAAATATTATTCAATGTATCAAAGAAAGAAACCTGCTTCTTCCTGCTTTACAAAGAAAATTCATTTGGACAGATGAACAAATTATAAAACTCTTTGATTCTATGATGAGAGGTTATCCAATTGGTACATTAATCTTCTGGAAATTGAAATCCCAAATCGCGAGAGAAGAAAATTATACATTCTACGAATTCATTAACAACTACAGTGAAAATTATAGAGATTCAGGATACATCAATGAGCATCTTCCAAAACCAATGCTCTCCTGTACACATCAGGACTTATTGATTGTGTTAGATGGTCAACAGCGGCTCACTTCTATTTATACTTCACTTCAAGGTTCAATCACCCGAAAAAAGCCATATAAGAAAGAATATATCACTCGCGAACTGTACTTTAATCTAAAAACACGATTATATACTGAAGACAATAATTCTGAAGAAAATTCTGGGGATAACGAATGCTCTGAAAATAAAATAACTTCAGCATTTGCATTTTTAAGCCATGAAGAATATCAAAAACAGATAAATTTACATCAGAGCGATGATAGTGCCCCTCTCTGGTTCAAAGTTAAAGAAATCTTAAACTATCCTCAAGTACCTGATATCGCAAATTACTTGCATCATATAGGTTTGGAATGTGACAAGCTTGTTTACCAAAATATGGTCATGCTGATGAATAAAATAAATAATGAAGACATTTTTAATATATATGTTTATCAAACAGATGATATGAATAAAGTGCAAGAAGTCTTTGTTCGCGTGAATAGTGGTGGTACTAAGCTATGTAAGACAGATCTCTTCTTTTCAGCAATCGTCTCGCAATGGGAAGAAGCCCGTGAAGAATTTGATTCCCTCCATAAGGAGATTAAATTCAATTACCATGTTGATATTAATACCGATTTTATTATGAGGACTTGTCTATATCTCATTCCTAATATGTCAACAAAATTAAGTTTACGTTCATTTACACCTGATAAGATTAAAGTATTTAAAAAGAATTGGCAAAAAATGCGCAAATCTATTCTACATGTGTTGGATTTGCTCAAATCTATGGGTCTTAATGCCGAGCAACTCCCTTCAATGAATTCTATCATTCCAATCATTTATTACCATTATCAATTACAAACAAAAAAGATAACATCTCCAAGCATAACTAACATTCGCATATATCTTATTGCTTCAAACATTGAGAGTTTGTTCGGACGTTCACAAGATACAGTGTTAGACCGAATCCGCAAATCTATCGACGATAATTTGAAGAAGAGTTCTGTATTTCCTAAGCTAAAAAATATGATACATAATGGTGAACCCATGATTCATTTAGATCGTCAAATTATCGAATCATGGCTTGATTATCCTAAAGAAGACATACGCACATTGTTCGTGCTCAATCTGCTTTATCCAAACTATAATTACAAAGCTATCTCCGTAAACATCGATCATATGCATCCGATGAATGCCATCAAAAAATTAAAAGAATCCGATTTAATCCAATTTCCTGGCTTAGAAAGCATTCTAAATGCTGACTCCCTGGATTCTAAAACTCGCAAGCATATATTGAAACAACGCAAAGAAGAGCTCAAATCGATAGCCAACAGTCTTTCTAATTTACAAATTCTTACGGAAGAAGAGAATAAACAAAAATCTGATACCCCTCTTAAGGAATGGCTTCATAACCATTCCAATATTCCCTATCTTCCCTCAACTGACTATGAATTAGAAAATATCGTTGAGTTCACAACACAGCGAAAACGCCTCATTCAGCACAAACTGTGTGAAATTTTAAACCTCTAAGCCTCTGGATAAGTTCCGAGTCATACCGGATTGGGGCGTTGCGGGGCAATAGCCCCGCATCGGGGGTAGCCGCGTATTTGCTTGCAAATAGCGGCGTAGGGGGCTTGGCCCCCTTAAATCCAAAATCCAAAACATATGATTAAAATATTTCCTAGAAAATCCTAATGAATCAGGAATACGAAACCGCAAATCACAACACCAGTGGAGATTTGATATGAGAAACTCAAAATCACATCTTTTGACCATTTCTGTTTTGCTGGTCTGTCTGAACGGTTGTGCGGATGCATTAGAGCCTAATTGTCCCCCAAGACAACATCTCGTTGGCGGCGAATGCGTACCTGTTAACACAGCTTTAGATTGTCCGGCAGAAACCCCCGTTCCATGCAACGGCGTGTGCATTGATCCCAAAACATCAGACTTATACTGCGGTGCCAATGCTGACTGCACCAACTTTATCGCATGCGGCCCCAATGCCTATTGCCATGACGGCATTTGCACGGCAAAACCGTGTCCCGAAGGACAACATACCGCAGAATCAGGCTGCGAGCCGGATACTTTGGAGCACTGCGGAGAAACTGCTGCAAACTGCACAGCCCTGAATGGCTGGCATTCAGGCAGCTGCATCAATGGCAACTGCATTGCAGACAGCTGCCAGGAAAAATTCGACCTTCAGAACGGCCAGTGCGTCGAAATTCCTGTCACCCATGAAATCACAGACTGCGGTGAAAACCATTTTGACTGCACCACCCTCGAAGGCTGGTTTGCAGGAACCTGCGAAGACGGACAATGCATTCTAAGCCAATGTCAATCGGGCAGCCATCTTTACGAAAATACCTGCGAAGCAGATTCTTTGGAAAATTGCGGCGAACACGAACACAATTGTACGGTTCTTCCCGGCTGGAAAGACGGCACATGCCAGAACGGCGAATGTCAAATTACCGAATGCCAGCCCGGCAGCCATCTCCACGAAAATGCTTGCGAAAAGGATTCAACCACAAATTGCGGTGCCCACGCTTCACTCTGTACCGAAATTGACGGCTGGAAAGACGGCATTTGTCAGAATGGACAATGCATCATTCAGGCATGTCTGCCGGGATTCCACCTGTTCAATAATACCTGTGAAGCCAATACATTAGAAAACTGCGGCGAACATCAAAGAAATTGCAACACCCTTGAAGGTGTCAAAGATGCCACATGTGAAACAGCTACCGGCACTTGCGTGGTGAATGCATGCATCGAAAATCGACATGTCAAAGATAATGCTTGTGTACTGGATACCCAGGAATGCTGCGGACAATCCTGCCTGCCGTGCAGCGAACAGCAGGTCTGTGAGAACGGCGAATGTCAATGCCGTTATGCCTACACATGGTGTTCAAATGCCTGCGTTGATACCACAACAAATACAAATCATTGCGGCGGATGCGATCAAATCTGTGATATTGCGAATGCCGTGGATATTGAATGTCAGAATTCCCAATGTGTCGTAAAAGAATGCCGTGAGCATTATCACTTGTTTAATAACACATGCGAAAAAGATACTGTCGAACATTGCGGCGACCACAATATCGATTGTTCTTCTGATATCGAGGCCTGGGCAGATGGCCAGTGCATCGATAAAACATGCATCGTTTCAGAGTGTCAGCCCGGTTTCCATATTGACGGCAACAAATGTATCAAAGACACCCATCAATGTTGCGGTTCGACATGTACCCCCTGTTCAAAAGACAAATATTGCTCCAATGGGATATGCAAAGACACCTGCGAATTGCCATTATCATACTGCAACGGCACTTGCGTCAATTATACCTCCGATAATAACAACTGCGGTTCATGCGGTGCCGTCTGTACAACAACGAGCATTGATAACTCGAATGCCGTGAATTGTTCCGGCGGTCAATGCCGAGTGACAGAATGTATTGAAGGTTACCATAAATATCATAATATATGTGAAATCGATGATGTCGATAACTGCGGTTCACATAATAAATCGTGCGAATCCATCGTAACTGGCTGGGAATCCGGTGAATGCCTAGACGGTATATGTCAGTTATGGAAATGCCTGGACGGTTATCATCTTAAAGATAATACTTGTCTTGAAGATTCCGCCGAAATTTGCGGCCAAACAGAAACCAATTGTTTAGATGCCGAAGGTGTTGACGATGCCCAATGCAACGAAGGCAAATGCGAAGCCACCCACTGCAAACCCGGATATCACCTTTATAACAAGACTTGTGAACTGGATACAGACAGCCATTGCGGCAATCATGGCGCAGGATGCGCTGCAAACGAAATATGCTCAGGTGCCATTTGTGTCTGTAAACCAGGGTACACCCAATGCGATGATACCTGCATCGACACCTCCATCACGATGAACCATTGCGGCGCATGTGATGCCGTTTGCTCCACTGAAGCCGTTTTAATGAGTACAGCTGTCAGCTGTGTAGAAAGCCAATGTATTGCCACGGGTTGCGACAGCAGTTCGCACCTCTACGGCAACGCTTGCGAAAGTGACAGCGTTGAACATTGCGGCGATCACAATACAAACTGCACGACATCATTAACCAATGCCACAAACGTCAAATGCGAAAACAAGAAGTGCAAGGCGACATCATGCAATACAAGTGTTTCGTATTTGTACAATGATAAATGCGAGTTGAACAGCCCGCAACACTGTGGAAATCATGATACAAAGTGCGACAGCAACTCGGTGCCCAGCAGCTCCAAACAGAGTTGTGTCAATGGGCATTGCATTGCAACAGAATGTCAAAATACGTACCATTTATATAACAATCAATGTGAATATAATGATAACGCGCATTGCGGCAGCCATAACAACGCGTGTCCAACTGGCTCAAACTGCGATGCCACTTCTGGACAATGTCTTTGTGAACCCAATTACCATCCGACCGCAAGCGGCTGTGAAGCCGACACCGAATTAA
>JAGBXG010000101.1 GCA_017629415.1 Pseudomonadota bacterium
AAACTCTTTATCATTTTTATCTCAAGGCTTGCCGTGAACGCCTTGTCATTTCAGGCACTCACGGAAAAACGACGACATCGTCATTGATGGCGTCAGTAATGGTGCAGGCGCGTCGCGATCCGTCCGTCTTTATTGGCGGGGAGGTCATGGCGTACGGATGCGGCGCGCACCGGGGTACGGGCGATGCCTTCATTATTGAAGGTGATGAATACGATACCGCATGGTTCGATAAAGTGCCCAAATTCTGGCACTATGCCCCTACCCTGCTCTGCATCAATAATATTGAGTTCGATCACGCCGATATTTACAACAATTTGGATGAAATTATCGGCGTCTTTATCAAACTCGTTCAAGATATGGGCCCCCATGGCACCATTTGTTACAACGCAGACGATGCCAATGTCCGTCATGTGGTTTCACATGCGGCATGCCGCACCGTCGGTTTTGGCCTTGAAAACGGCGATTACCTTGCTGAATCCGTTACTACTGAAAATGGCGGTCTTCATATCCTCGTTCGCAATACGCAAACCGGCGAAGTGGCTGCGGACATTCATTCTCCGCTGACAGGCCGTCATAATGCCTACAATTTGACGGCCGTTACTGCCCTTTCCACGGTTTCCGGCCTTTCGCGCCAGGACATCGAAGCGGGTCTGGCACAATATCGCGGTGTCAAAAAACGTCAGGAACTGATCGGAACGGCCAAAGGCGTCACGATTTATGATGATTTTGCCCACCATCCGACTGCCGTCCGTGAAACCGTCCGCGCCATCCGCGCACGCCATCCCCAAAATCGCATCTGGGGCATTTTCGAAATGAAAAGCAACACCTCACGGCGCGCCGTATTCCAGCACGAATACCCCATTGCACTGGCCGAATGCGACGAAGTCATTCTCAGTGCGCCATGGAAAAAAGACGATTTGCCGCCGGAAATGCTCATCAACATTCCCAAAGTGACCGATGATCTCAATGCCGCCGGCATTCACGCACAGCTCATTGCCAATGTTGATGATATCGTTGACCATCTGGCGCAAAATTGCCGCCCCGGAGACATCGTCCTCGGCATGAGCGGCAGTGCCTTTGGCGGCTTGCACCGTAAACTGCTTCAAAAACTTGAGGCATAACAAAACTTTTGCTCTTTAGCATCCAAACCAAGCTATCATAAAAATGCGCGGCGTATGGTGCAACGCAGCATAGCCGCGCAAGCGGGGCGTATGCCGGCAAAAAGCCGGCATAGCCCGCGCCCGGCTATCCGGCTTCGCCGAATACGCCGGGCCTGTCGGCCTTATCTGCCTGCGGCGCATTACGGCCGACATTCTATACCGTAAAACCGGCGCTTATCCCCTGAAATCAAAGCTTCATCAAAGCCACAAGGCATATCACCGTTAAACCCCAAATGGGAGCACGATAAAAGCAATGGAAGGCACACAGTTCGAAATCCTTAATCGCGTCGATGTCGGCGGCATGGCGGAAATCTTCCGTGCCAAAAAATCTCGAAAATGGTCAAATCATGGCCATCAAACGCATCCTGCCCATGTTTTCGGAAAAAGAAGACTTCGTGAACATGTTTGTCGATGAAGCCTCCGTCTGCATGGCTCTCAGACACCCCAATATCGTACGCGTCGACCAAATCGGGCTCATGGACGAAGCCCTCTTCCTCTCCATGGAATATGTCGATGGCATTAACCTGCGAGAAGTTTTGAGTTTTGCCAATAAATACGAATATAAGATGCCCGTACATGAGGCTGTACGCATCGCCATCTGCGTGCTCGATGCCCTCGAATATGCTCATCATCTGTGCAATGATAAAGGCGAACCCCTCAACCTTATTCACCGCGATGTCAGCCCCCCCAATATCCTGCTCGGATACAACGGCGACGTCAAAATCACTGATTTCGGGCTCGTCAAAACCAAATCCCAATTGTCGCGCACCGTTCCCGGCCTCATCAAAGGCAAATTCAGCTATCTTTCGCCTGAAGCAGCGTACGGTGAAAGCCTCGATTTGAGAAGCGATATCTATGCTGTCGGCATCATTTTGTGGGAAATGCTCACCTCACGACCACTTTTTTCGGATCCCGTCGAAAT
>JAGBXG010000102.1 GCA_017629415.1 Pseudomonadota bacterium
TCTGCATCCTAGAAACCGTTCAACGAACAGCTTCTTTTTTATTGGCTCGCACTATTGCTTAATTTCTCTCTCATTTTCGGTTTTCATCGGTGCCGCAGGCTTTTTTCTCAGCCCGTCAGCGAGGGCGGCTTATACGCGTGTAGGTCTGGGTGCGCAAGTTTTTTTTGAAAAAAATGGAAAAAAATCGTCACAATGGATTTTGGCTTGGCATCACACGGGATGCAACAATAGGGTTGCCTATAAATATTAATAATGTTGATGCGACCAATACGTTCTCCTCCCCCATGATTCAATGATGACCGTTATTAACGGAATCACAACATAACGCATGATTTGTATCTACTGTCAGCACGTCCCTCTGACACAGATAACAATCTGTTTTCCATATTCTGACGAGAACATGGAGAATGGATATCATGCGGAGCCGGTGCGCGCAGATTGAACTGCTCAAATCTGCGGACACAGATGCTCTCCGAGGCTCTTTTTTTGTGCCAAGCATGAAAACAGCTTTAGATTTGGAATATTTCAAATCTAAGCTTTAGAGTCAGGGGAGACCTGTGTTTTGTGCGCACAGCGCATCCGGGTTGGGATGGCGGTGGCGGCGGGGGAGGGGGAACCCAATGGATATTGGGGGCATAGTCGATATATCAGCATTATACAGCAGGTATAAAGCCATTTAACTCACAGCGAATAACCAACTCATGTCCAATCAACGCAGGTATGCTACCAAATACTCCACATTCCCTGCCGCCATACCGGCGATAGAGTCTTTCACAAAATGAAGCAGCCTGTGCGTATTGAGCGCAGCGAAAAGCACAGGCAAAAGCCGCGTATGGCGCAAGCCATAGCGGCAAGCAGAGAACGTATCGGCGAATGCCGAAAGTTCGATGATTTAAAAATCGCCAAAACCTTGACGTTTTGAATGTTTCTGGTGTGTGTGTTTGGGTTATGAAGGAAATGATGTTATCATATAGGTTTGGATGTTGGGCCGTTTTAGGGCCGATTCAACGAGATTTTGCAATAGAGATAAAATGCCATTTTCATCCATGATTCAACAGGGCCGTCGGCGCGCGTTTTTGCGTCGTTTTGTACATGTTCTGGCGTTGGCCGGGGCTTGTACGCTGGGAATTTGCGCCATTTTGGTCATGCTCGTGCAGTTTGGCGTGGATGTGCCCGGCTGGTGTTGGGCTTTGCTGGTGCTTCCGTGGATTGCTGCCGGCATTTGGGCATGGCCTTGGCGGCAGTCCGATATTGAAATTGCGCGTCAGATCGACGCGGCCAACGATTTTGGCGACAGGTTGTCGTCAGCAATGTCTTTTGCCGCTGAAGGAGCGGATTCGGCTTGGGTGAAGGCTCAAATAGCCGATACCGAAAAGCGACTTGCATCGGCGGAAGTGCGCGACAATTTTGTAAAAAAAGCTTTTGCCGTACAAAAACCGGCCTACCTCAAATGGCTGGTCTGGACGACTTTGGCTTCTGCAGTGGTCATGCTGCTGCCCTTGGGCGTGAATAAGGCTCAAGAACTTGCTGAACAACGCGAACGAGAAACAGAGGCGATGCAAGCGCAGGAAACTCAGGCATTGACGCCGAATCTGGATGCCGTTTCGATGGAGTTGCGCACAGAACAGGCTGAAGAATTGCTCAAAACTGCCGAAGAAATCGATGACCCCGAATTGAAAGCAGCTGCCGAAGAATTGGCACAGATTCTGGAAGACGATAAAGCAGGAAAACTGTCTCAGGAAGAATTTGAACGCCGTCTGGCTGCACTCGAACAAAAATTGGCACAGTCAGATCCGCAAATGATGATGGCGGAACAGCAAAAAGCGTTTGATCAGGCTGTCAAAGAAGCTGTCGAATCGATGACGCAGATGAAAGAAGACCCTGAAACTCAGGAATTGGCTGAAGCGCTTGAGAAAAATGATTACGATAAAGCCGCTGATATCCTGAAAGATTTGCTCGACAGCACAGACCCCAAAGATAAACAAAAACTCGAAAAACTGGCCAAGATGTTCGGAGATTTGGCCAAGCATCTCGATCCGACTGATCCCGAACTCAAAGAAGCTCTTAAACGAAATAAAGACCTCGTCGATCAGCTCAAAAAAGAATTTGATAACGATAAATTGTCAGATGAAGATAAAAAAGCTTTCCAGGAAGCCGCCCAAAAACTTCAGGAAGACGAGAAGAAACAGGAACAACAACGCGCAGATTCACAAGCTTCCAAAGCCTTGAACAAATTACAAAAGGCCATGGATAAATCCGCAAAAGACCTCGAAAAACAAGCACAGCCCAAAGCTGAACAAGATGGTGCAAAACCTGAAACCGGCAAAGGTGGTGCAAAACCTGAAACCGGCAAAGATGGCGCCAAACCTGAGGCTGGCAAAGATGGCGCCAAACCTGAGGCTGGCAAAGATGGCGCCAAACCTGAGGCTGGCAAGGACGGCGCCAAACCTGAGGCTGGCAAGGACGACAAACAAGGTCAAAATGCCGAAAAACAACAAGGTCAAAAGTTCGAAGAAGGCGCGTCTCAAAACCAAGCAAACCCCAATGAAAATGGAATCCAGGGGAAACAGCAGCAAAAAGATGGTCAGGAAGAAGGCGAAGGTGCTGAAGAAGCTCTCCGCGATGCCGCCGCTCAGAAAAAAGCTCAGGAAAGCCGTGATGCCATGCGCGATTTGGCCGAAAAAATGCGCAAAGAAGCTCAGCAAAAGGATCAAAACGACCCCGAAGCCGCTAAAAATGCCCAGGAACGACAGAAAAACATGGAAGACTTCATGAAACGTGCGAAAGGGCAAGAACAAAAAGAAGGCCAACAGGAACAACAGGGCCAAGAACGAGGCAAAGAAGGCCAAGAACAAGGCAAAGAAGGCCAAGAACAAGGCAAAGAAGGCCAAGAACAAGGCAAAGAAGGCCAAGAACAAGGCAAAGACGGCCAAGAACAAGGCAAAGA
>JAGBXG010000103.1 GCA_017629415.1 Pseudomonadota bacterium
GCAAATAGCGCCGCAGGGGGCTTGGCCCCCTGCAGACATTCTGGCATTGTTCCAAGAGACGGCATGATTGAGTGATTCCCTAAACATAGATAGCAGTCAGCATGAAAGTAGTTCCTACATTATTGGCCGATACAGCCACGATTCTTTTGCTTGCTTCCACGCCCAAGGAGCAGGCGGTACTGACGAAAGCCTTGTCCGCAACGGGATGTAATCTTCAGGTTGTTTCGAGCATATATGAAGCCGAGCAGACGATAATGCATAGCAATATTGATTTGCTTGTTGCCGATTATGATTCGGAGGCTCAGATGCTTGAAGCGAATGGTCGTGCTGCGTTGGATAATTTTTTGGAACGATTTTCGATGTTGCCTGCGTCCCATTGGGTGAATGGTCGTACTCGCATTTTGCTGCTGGCTGAACGCCGCAATCGCGAAGAAATGCACAACATTTTTGGTTTGTCATTTTCGAGCAATATTGTGGCGAAAACGCATGATTTTTCATGGGAAGAGCTCATTATTACAGTGGGCAAGATTATTCGTAACGATATTTTCGGGATTGAGAAATATTTGTGTTATGGCGCGACGCCGGTGGCTTATGAGGTGACTTCGAGTTTGCAGAAGGATCCTTTGCTGAATGCCCTTTCGGATTATGCGGCCAATGTTGGGATTAATAAGCGCATCATTTCGACGATAACGGCAGTGGCCGACGAACTTTTAATGAATGCGATTTATAACGCGCCGATTTATCCCAATGGTGTTCGTCCTTATGCGCGTCGTTCTCGCACGGTGCCTGTGGATCTGCAGCCTGGGGAAAGCTGTTTCTTTTCGTTTGCCAGTAACGGCACACATTTTATTATTTCCGTTCGTGATCGCTTTGGTTCTCTGACGCCGGAAAAGATCCGTGGATATCTGGCTCGCTGTTTTGCGATGGGCAACGATCAGATTGAACAGAAACAAGGCGGTGCCGGGATGGGATTTTATTTCATCATGGAAAATCTGAACAAGCTTGTCGTCAATATCAGTCCGGGACGCGGTACCGAGTTTATCGGCATTATCGATATTTCGGGGACGTACAGGGATTATGTGGAGCAATATAAATCGTTCCATATTTTTGTGGGTTGATAAAGGGATGCGAACGCATGGCATTGTGTTCGCATTTTTTGCATCTGCCTTTCTGAGTCGGATTGTTTTTGTGTTTATGTGTTTGTTCTGTCGTATGTCTGTTCGTCATTCCATTTGTATTTTGACCGTATTATGGTGTTTTTTGAGTTTTGCCACACCAGTTTTGGCTCAGGAACATGAGATATCTTTACCGCCAGAGGTTTCTGTGCAGCCTGAGACGGTTGTAGACATGACAGATGGTGAGTTGGATGCAGCGATGTTTGTGCCAGCTGCAGAACCCTTGCCTGTTTCTGAACTTGGGATGGAACAGCCGGAAAGTGTGGACGCATATAGGGAATCGGGAGACGGCTTTGATATTTTAGAAGCAGGTCAGGTTGCGACAAGTTTGCCCAATCCGACATATGAGCTGGAATATATTCGTATCGCCGGCAATTATCAGCATTCTAAAGACAGAATATTGAAGATTATGGAGCTTGAGGAAGGTGCGGAACTGACTCTTGAGCAGCTGGAAGAAGCGCGCGTCAAGCTGATGATCAGCGGTTTGTTTCATGCTGTTGAACTGCATATTTATCCGGGCACAGAAAGACAGAAACTTGAGTTAGAGTTGCTTGTGGATGAACGTTCGCCGTTCCAGGTGAATCAGTATTTTATCGGTACCAGTCAGAAAACACCATTTTGGTTGGGGCTTGATGTGAGCTGGCTTGCGCCGTTCGCGAGCAGTCATCGTTTTCGGATGGCTTTTGTGGCTACAACGGTAAACGATTACAGCTTGAATTTGGGTTATATGGTGCCTTCTATTCACCAATTTCCGATATCTTTGATGTTTTCGGTTCAATCTTCTCAGGGACATGAGGAATTTTTCTTGCCTCATGAACAGAGTGTAGAGACGGGTAGATTTTTTAGAGCCAAGCCATTGGGGGATATGGATTACGAGAAGCATGGCGGCAGTTTGGGTGTGGGTTACAGTTTTAAGCCCGAGCTTCGGATGATGGTTCGATTGGAATATATGCATTTGCTGCGTCATCGCGATGCGGATGTTTGGGGTGATGCCCTGGATCGCTATTTGCGTTCCGGCCGCAGTCATTTGACGACAGCTTTGGCCAATATTACGTATGATACGCGCAAGGGCAGGATTTTGCCCAATTCCGGTCACATGCTTTCTTTCAGCATCAAGGGGACTGCGAAAACAGCGGCATCCCAGTATGCTTTTATTAAGATGAATGTTGCACATCAGAGCAACTGGCAGGTTGCTTCGCAGCATGTTTTACGTTTGAATACATTTGCGGGATTTTTGTACGGCAGTGCGCCATTTTTTGAGAAGTTTTTCTATCATGATTTTTATTCTTTGGGCACGAGCCGTGTTTTAGGTCTTAATTTGAGCAGTCGCAGTGCCTATGATTTACTGGGTACGGGGTCATCTGACTTAGGTTATGAAGATTATCTTGTTCATTTGGCATTTTCTTATGCCTGGCAGCCTCTTGAGAGGCAGATTGAACTGTTTGTGACTGCAGGGGCCACGTGGGCCGATTCCTTGGAGCAAGAAGCTGTCCATTTTGGGATTCGTTCTGAATCTGAACGCGGTGTTTTTCCGGTAGATTTGTCGCTGAATGCAGGCGCACGTTTTAAAACCGATTACGGTATTTTCAGCCTGACAATTGGCCATGTTCTCGATTTGGCAGCGAGGTAGGCTTATGCATAGGTTGATTTATCTCGTGGGGTTGTTGGGGATAGGGTTGCTGCCTTCGATGTCTTGGGCGCAGCATTCCGATATTGTTCAGTGTGCCGAAAGCGAAAAGCGGATTCTTTGTAATTTATCGATTTACGATTTTATCGAGCGCGTGAGCCCGATATTGACGAATGGTTGGGAGAACACGCTTCAGATTGATATTGCCTTGCTCAACAGTGCTGGGGACAAAGTGATTCAGCGGAGTCGTTTGGAAGCTACTCAGCGCTGTTATTTGGATCCTTTTGCTTCACCGTGTCTGATATTGTGGCGCGGTGCGCCGACTTGGCAGCGTTACCGCGATGAAAATGCCTTTCTGAAGGCGATGTCTCATTTTGGTATTCAGGCATTGACGCTGACAGATTTGCCGGCCGACAATTATAAGATTCGCATTCATATTCAGTTGACGGCAAGTGCGCAGAAGCGTCTGGAATCGATTCGCAGCTGGTTCAAGCAGAGCGGCAGTGATTCCGGTAATGGTGTATTTGGCAATGGGTCTTTTATCGGGTCTTTTTTGAGCAGCCGCGCCGAAGCTATTGAAGATGATGTTTATGAAATCGAGCTGGAGACGACGCAGTTTTACATCGATTTGAACTTTGTTGCGCCTGAATTGCCGCCGGCTGAGATGTAACAAAGCTTCATAACATCTTTGTTCATGTTTTTTGGGGGGGGCAGCGGCCCCCTTCGGCGCTTTTGGCGCGGCGTATGCCGATTTATCGGCATAGCGGCGCCCGCGCAGCGTATGGAGGGCTTAGCCCGACATAGCGCGCGCCAATACGCGCCTTCCCCCGCGTCGCTATGCCTCTGACGCGGCATACGCGCCGCTGTTTCAGTATCGTGCTTCAATCTGAAGCAGGAGTTCGTTGTCATCAAAGGGTTCGTCGGGAATGTTCAGAGCCGGCACGCCATTTTTTTCCATAAAGAAGCTGTATTCAAGCCGAAGTGACAGAATATCTCCGATGAGATTGAGTCGTGCCGCGAGCGTGACGATACGGTGATCCCATGAAATGGCGTTGTTGAGTTCCGGTGAACGCAGGGCATGCGAAGTGCTGATGGGATTGTCGGCATCGAGCAGCCATGTTTGTTCATATCTGGCCAGAATTTCGAAGGTATTGAAATAGTTGGCATCCCGGCTGTAGGTGTATGAAGCCTGTGCATACATGCCTGCGCGTTTTAAATGTTGTTCACTGGAGGCGATGGCCTCTGCGAGGAGGTGTACGCCGTATCCGTCATAGCCAAGTCTGCCGCCGGCCCACCAGATAAGTGAAGTGTTGGTTTCGGGATTGAATGCCGGAAGGGAACGATAGTAGGGAAAATCTGAAATCAGTGTATTGATGCCGTTTTTGGTAGCGATTTGACCGATATGTCCAAATCCTTCGGCAGTGAAGCCATGTGTTGAGATGCGGACGAGGGCAGTGCCGGCTGCTGAGTTTCCTGAAAAAGCTTTGGCTGTGCCGTAAGAGAGTGTTTTGAGGGAGCCTGCGTAAGTGGAGGAACCGTGAATGGGTTCCGATTTAAGCGGCCGCATCATGGAAACGGAGGCGTAGAGTACAATGGAGGTGTTTTCTGAGGGTTGAAAGCGCGCGCCATAGGCCGCATGGTATTCGGGATTTTTCCAGTACTGTGTGGCGATAAGGGGGTAACGGACGGTATGGCGGTGTGTGGCGACAATGGAATTTTGATAGCCGATTTCGGCGCCATGGCTGAACCATGTTTCAAGGTCTTGTTTGTATTCGAAGTAGATGGCACCGAGGGATGCGCCTTCTGTTGTAAAGGTCACGTTTGTATTGAGCCATAGCAGTTCCTGCCAGTTGAGACGAAACGCGAGTTCGAAACTGTCCAGTTCAACAAAAGGCGAACGCGTGCCGATAGTGGCAGTGTCAGTTGGACTGTCATATCCTGGGCCGCCTTCTCCCTGCAGATCATGCAGGCCAAGACGGGCACGTCCTTTGATTTCAAGCGTCAAGTCTTCATAACTGAGCGCAAACCGAGGCGGTGCATGCATGGTGTCAAATTCGTCAAAAGCCATGCTGGGTTGTGCATAAGTGCATGCACAGGCACATGCGCAAGCAGTGAGCCAATATTTTAAAGTTTTTTGCATATATCAAACCGATAATGTCAAGTTTGGCATTTGAAAACCGATGGGCGACGTTTGGATTTGTCGGGGATAAAATGATTTATTTTTTGTGTTTGCTGTCATATTTTATGTTTGCTGTCTTCATAAAAAGAGCAGTCTTGATATTGTCATTTATCACAATATGCATTCAAATACAGGATAACAGATGGCTGAACAATCTCCGCAACACAAACATGTTACTGTCGCCGACTGGGTTGTTTTTATGTGTTTAATGACACTTCCCATTGTCAATGTTGTTTTACCTTTTTATGAGGCTTTTGGGAGTGACCGAAATCCGAGCAAGCAGAATTTTTGCCGAGCCTATTTGATTTTAATGGTTTTATCATGGGTGTGTGTCATTGCTTTCATCGGGTTATTTGGGGCGGCATTTTCTGCGCTTTTAGGGGATATGGATTTTTCTCAAATGCCTGAGCTTCAAAATCTTCAGGGTCTGGAAGACCTCATGAAGATGCAGCAGGCTCCGGTTCAACAGCCGGTTCAACAATAAGATGTATCATGGATTTGAATTATCTTGATAAAGCAGAGTCTGTGGCCTTATCCGAAGGTCCGGATGCAGCGGCACGATTTTTGGGTGCGTATCGTCGTGAGGTATGCGATGCATTGTCCCAAACACCGTCAAAGATTGGGGAATTGCTTCAGATCAGTTCACAGCAAATGCATTATCTTTGTCAGGCAGACATGCCTGATAAAGCTGTTGGCATTGCAGAATGGTTTTTGCATACGCTTCATCACCTTGAAGCCGAGATGTCAGCCGTAGAATTTGTGCATCTCAAGCGTGCTCTGCGCGAAAGTTTTTCGCGTTTTTTTATGCGTTATGCCCGTGCTCTTCGCGATCTTGGGCGCATGGAGGACATGCGTCTGAGTGTGCGCACGGCATTAGATTTGACGCAGGAGCTTGCCTTGGCCATAGTCAGCATGGCGCATCTTTATCGGCCCTTGCAGACGTATGAAACATTAGAAAATGAGCCTGCCCGTGAGTGGCTTTTGAAACGATTTGCGGAATGTCTGGCAGCTTTGGATTTTTCAGGACAGCATGATACGCCGTTTCGCGCCGCACTGGATGAATATCAATATGCTTTGCGCGGTGAAGATAAACTTGAGGAAGCTCGAACCGCTTTAAACGCCTTATCGCAAGCTTATCCGGATGATATTGCGGTTTCGGCGTTATGCCGTTTATTGGGATAAGAGATTTTTTTGTATTTTGGGGGGAGGGGGGCGATGCCCCACGGTGTACGCAAAGTTCTTTTGGGGCTCCGCCCCAAGCCTCGCCAAGGGGCATGAGCCCCTTGGAACCTGCAATGGATTTGACGTGTTTGTGGGTTAGACGGGGGGCGCTTGCTGGTGTCATTTTGTCGAGTAAAAAGTCATCAGTCTGAATGTTTCAGCCCAAGTTTTTGCCGAAAGGCGTGTGGCAGGGTCTGTATTTTGGCTGAACATCAACATTCTCATGACGGCGTCTTTCGCTTGTTTCTTCTCATTTCGATGGAAGGCATTGACAAACTCGAGGTATGCGATCACAGGTATTTGGCCGTACTGACGCGTCAGTATTGTTTGTTCTTCCTTTGAATGGGCCACAAACCAGAGTTTGACGGCATGAGATGCAGGACTTTTGGGGTATTGAACAGCCTGATGTTTGATATCGATGCGTCTTGCCGTTGTTTCTGGCAAATACTGGCCTTTGAGGATGCCGTAAATCATGCCTGATAAAGCGTATTGATCACTGTGCCACATCATATCCGCGAGCCTTTCCAGCCAGTGGTATTGTAAAGATTTGGACCAGTCTGGGGCTTGTGTGATGAGTTTTTGGGCGATGTGAAGCCGTAAAGTATCGGACAGCGGTGCGTTTTGTGTGAGTATGAGGCTTTGGGGAGCACAATTTTGATGAGAAAGAGGGTTTTCCTGGATTCCGTAAGCTTTGAAAGCTTGTTTGAATGCGGGGGTAAGGAGGGTGAAGTGCGGATTTTGGGAGATGATGATGAGAGCACGAGGCAGGCGGATTCGTTCGAGCGGGCCGAGGGCAAGGTAGAGTGCCCAGATTTCATCCAGTGATAGATGTGAATGAGATTTTGTGTTGAGGCGTTGGGGGAATGTTGTGATTTTATCTTGTGTGCAGCTGTGGATTTGAATTTCTTGCAAGTCAGGGCATGTCATGCTGCTGAGGCATTGATAGAAATCAGCTTTTTGTGCAGCTTGTGTTCTGGCGCATTGTTTGTTCCAGATCGAAGTGGTGCCAAAGACGAGTTCGGCAGTGTTCAGGGTTTGAGGATGGGTATGATAAGTCTTGAGCCAAAGTTTCCAGTTGTTGAAAGCTTCATGAAAGTTCACACCGATGATGTCTTCGAAATCTCCGGGCATAGATTGTGAAAGCAGTTTGATGCGTTCGATGCCGTAATGTGCGATGAGATAGGCCACGTATGAGCCGGCAAGGGTGTAAGCGACTCTGGAGGGCATGCCCCAGAACCCGTAGATGAGCTGGTGTGGAGTAATAGTTCCGAAAGTCTGTGGATTTTCGAGGATGGCAGCACTCCATTTGTGGAGATCGAAGTTTTGTTGTATGGGCCATTCAGCGGCCATAGCCAGGCCTTCTATCCATCCGAGTGCCGGGATATTCCAGCCGCCGGCGACTTTGAGCGGTCCGTTTCCGAACTGTGCGGCAAAGAGGTGTGCCATTTCATGTTTTGCCAGTGTTGAATCTGGAGAAGTTTGCACGAGATGGATTTCATGGAGCCATACGCGTGCGAAGCTGGTGTTTTTGGCGCCGATAAACTGGGCTTTGAGGTTTCTGTCGGGATAGAGCCAGATGTGGATGCCTTCGGGTGCTGGTGGTCTGTTTCCGAAGAATTGCTCTAATGCTGTGTAATCACGCCAGTAATCGTGCAGGAGCTGTTGTTTTTGAGTATGGAGTATTTTTTGATTTCTGGAATTGGGGATGAAATGGATGTGAAAAGCCTGGTTTGGAGCTGATACGGTTTGCCAAAGGGTATTTTGGAGTTTTTGGTGACCGAATGGTGTGATTTGGCCGGTATGTGCAAGCCATGCATGGGTGGCACAAGCGCATGTCAAGCCAAGGCATGGTAAAAGGTATTGATGATAGCGTCTGGCATTTTGCGTTTGTGCCAAAGCAAGGCAGATGCACAGGACAAGTGTGCCGCATCGATAGGCGACGAGTGCATTTGTGATATGGATGGCTTCATCGTAGATAGAGCCGGCAAAAAAGCCGAAGAATTGTCCGAAGGCGACGAGTGGTGGCCAAGCATAGAGGGCAAAGAGGGTAAATCCGAAATCAGCGGCGATGCACAGGATATAGAGGGAGATTTGAATGATATGTGATTTGGCGATTTTTTGTGTCCATCCCCATGTTAATGCGGTCAATATATTGGCGGGCAATGCGATGAGGAGTTGGAACGTGAGTCCTTGCCAGAAATCGCAGAAAATTTCGCCTTTGAGGCATGCGGTGAGTGCAGCGGTTGCTGTTGCAGTGAGCCAGAATGCGGCAGCCCAAGCGATGATTTGAGGCAAAGTTTTTTGATTTTTGGGAGTATCTTCATTTGTTTTTGGCGTTTTTATGCCGCAGCAGATGGGCAAGAGTATGATGCCAGCCAGAGCAATGGTGAGAGCGGTTTCGTAGTGGAATGAGCCGGCAAGGGGAATCCATGAAAGTCCAAAGATGATAAAAATTGAGATGGCAAAACGTATCATAACGGTATGAAGTTAGAAATTGACGTGCGTATTGAGGCGCGCAGCGTCGAGATAGCACGGCATACGTGCGTATTTGCGGGCGATATGCCTGCAAATAGCACGTTACCTTAATAAATTATATTCTAATTATTACGAGATGTCGTGTAGTAAGATATATTTTATGTTATTTTTTGAATATTATTTTTGTTGTTATAATCTAATAAATATATTTGTTTTTGTATTATAGATGGGATGAAGATATTTTGGATAGGGGGATTGATGTGTTCAAAGGTAGGATACGTCTCATGTATTCAAAGGTGGGATATAGGTCTTGTTGAGTGAAATTTCGATTTTTTCAATCTATTGAATATAATGCAGTAAATATGCTAAAATATTTCGCCCTTTTGTTTTTTTCACTCTGACCAAGGAGAATTTATGAAAAAGAGGTGGTTATTTTTGGTCGGTCTGGGTCTTGCTGTTGGGGCAGGTTGTTCCAGCAGCGTGACTGAGGAGACTGGCATTCAGTGTACGGACGGTCCGGACGGTGGTACCTATTATTGCGGCAGTGATGAGCTTTGCTGTGGCGGTGCTTGTGTCAAGGAGACTGCAGAGAACTGTGGTGTTTGTGGCGTGGCATGTGGCCCGGGCAGTGTTTGTCAGGACGGAGCATGTATTTGTGAGCAGACGGGCAAGTTCTGTTCGATGACTTGTGTGAACAATCCTGTCAATGGTGGATGTGTTGATCCGATGACGAATCCGACGCATTGCGGCGGTAATTCCAACAATGATTGTGATCCGAGTGTTGAAGTTTGCGGCACAGCATGTCCTGTTAATGGTGTTTGCAGCAATGGTGTATGTGCTGAGAACTGTTCCGGTGATTTAGAGAATTGCGGTGGTTCCTGCGTGGATACGGACAACAATGTATTGCATTGTGGATCGTGTCATTCTGCCTGTCCGTTGCCTGATGGTTCCAACAATATTTCTCGTACATATTGTTTGAATGGTTCTTGTTCGATCGAATGTCAGAAAGGCTATGCGGATGCGGATGGCAATCTTGCGAACGGCTGCGAAAGCGAGGTCAAATTTGTATGTGGCAACGGGATTGTGGAACAGGGCGAGATGTGTGATGGCCTTCGTTTGAACGATCAGACGTGTGCATCGATTGTGGGTATGGGTTCGACGGGTGTATTGGCATGTCGTCCCGACTGCATGGGATTTGATGCGACGGGTTGCAGTGCCTCGACGACGTGCGGTAATGGTCACATTGATGGTGCTGAAAAATGCGATGGTGCAGATTTGAGCGGTCAGACATGTGAGACAGCGGTTGGCGCAGGATCGAAGGGTTATTTGGGTTGCAATTCGAACTGTACAGATTTTGACACCAGTTACTGCAGTGCTCCGACGACCTGTGGTAATGGTTTGATTGATGGCAGTGAGATGTGCGATGGCACGAATGTGAACGGTGCAACTTGTGAATCTATTGTAGGTATGGGTTCTCAGGGTACGGTGAAGTGCAGTGCCAATTGCAGTGAATTTGACAAATCCGGTTGTACGGCAGCGGCTGTTTGCGGCAATGGTATTCTTGAAGCTGGCGAAGATTGCGACGGCAATAATTTCAATGGTCAGACCTGTTCAAGTCTTGCAGGTGCTGGTTCAGTGGGTAATTTGACGTGCAGCCAGTGTAAGATTTCGACAGCTCAATGCAGTGCGCCTTCTACATGTGGCGATAATATTGCCAATGGCAGTGATATTTGTGATGGCACTGATCTGAAGGGTGCGACTTGTGCCACTGTTGTTGGCGAAGGTTCGACGGGAACTTTGGCCTGCCGTGAAAACTGCACGGGATATGATATTTCGGGTTGTACAGCGGCATCTCATTGCGGCAATGGCATTGTTGAGCCAGGTGAAGCTTGC
>JAGBXG010000012.1 GCA_017629415.1 Pseudomonadota bacterium
ACTCGTGAGGACATTAAAGCCAACCTTCAGGTAGATTTGATTCTCTTGCTGGATGAATTTGATTATCCTCCTGTTACTCTGGATGATGTCTATAAGGAAGTTCTGGAGCAGGCAGAAAACTTTAAGAAATACGCTTGATCAATCTCATCGTGATTGGCTGAAAACGCAGAAAAAGACTGGGAGGTAGAGTATGTATTTGATACCAGGTGTAGTAAAGGAAGATTATTCTGATTATGTACTCTACTTCGTAGAGAACCTATCAGATGAGTTGAAACAAGAAATTCGCAATAGATTGGTTGCCGTTTGCCATGGAGCGGATCAGGCTCAATCATCGCTCAAAATTTTTTCCTATAAGGAAACGGTGAAAGAGTTTGTAAAAAGGTACAAAACAAATAAAGATGCTTCCGAAGACCGTAAAAAGGGTATGATTGGTGAATTGCTCGTACATGTCGTTTTGGAGCTCGAAGGACGATTTACTACAGCATCCCCATTTTTCAATATGGAGGAGCGTAGTTTCAAAAAAGGGTATGATGTTGCTCTGTTTGAAACTGTAACCAATGAATTATGGATAGCAGAAGTTAAATCCGGAGCAATCCAAAAAGGACAGAAAAATGCATCGTCTGCTGCGGTTGGACTGATAAACACTGCGAAAAATGATCTGAAAACACGTTTGAATGATTCTAATACCAGCCTATGGTTAAATGCATTGAATGCCGCCAAAATCTCGATGAGTGATAGCAACCACCAAAAAGATGCGGTGATGAAGCTTTTAGGCCAATGTGCAGATGATGCAGTTGATGGTAATAATTCGAGTGATTCGTTTAATGTTGTCCTATCAGCAACCCTTTTCCACCCCATGTCTGAACACATGGAAGCAGTAAAGGTTAGGCAAAAACATACAAAGGTTGTTAAAGAAGGGCTCTTCAAAAAAGTGTTTATTATGGCAATTCAAAAAGAGACCTTCGATGCTGTTTATGATTTCCTGGAAAGTGAGGCAAATGATGAAGTATGATTTAACTCTTGCGAAAATCAGAAATACCGATTTTGCTTCGCTCTATGATCGATTTATCGTTGGTGAAAAATTGAGCCAAAAGCAATATGAAATTTTGTTGGCAATCGCCATTTGTTTTACAAATGCAGATGACACCAACGTACAACAATTGGGTTATCGTATTGTGGTTGAATATTGCAATCAGACTAATGATTACATCCCTCTTTATGAAATAGCTGTCAATAAAGGCCTATATCCTGTCAGCAAATTTATTGAACAGCATTACATTGATGATTCCAAGAGGAATTTTTTCACTGAATGGAACGATGCATTTACGGAGCAGTACATATCCGGTGAGATATGCCGAAGTGAACAACAAAATACATTGGTTCATTTTTTTGAAAGTAAAAAAGATGATACAGTTTCCGTTATTGCACCGACATCATACGGAAAATCTGAGCTTATTCTATCGGCGGTAAAAGAATATGCAGGTAAAAAAATCTGTGTATTAACGTCCACCAAAGCGCTTCTTATACAAACAAAGAAAAGGGTTCAGCAAATCAGTAAGGGTATATTTCCTAAAATTGTGGTTCATCCGGAAATGTACAATCCCAATGATTCATCTTGTCTTGCTGTATTGACACAAGAAAGATTATTAAGAATATTCAAGAAGGATACGCAACTTTCCTTTGATTGCATTATTGTGGATGAAGCACATGAGATGCTGGAGGATGATAGCAGAAGTCGAACCTTGGCTAATGTTATAATTGTTGCACAGAAAAGAAATCCAGAAGTAGCTTTTAAGTTTTTGACCCCGTTCCTTGCTGACAGTACAAATCTTAAAGCAAGGTATACAACCTATGACATTGAAGGTTTCAAAGTTAGTGAATACATAAAAACTGAAAAGTATTTTTTGTATGATCTAAGAAATCATAATGGGCTGAAACTGTACGATCAATTTCTCAACAAATATCTTCCGATATCCGACAACAGAACCCTTAGGTTTGAGGAGGATGTAGTCAAAGCATATAGTGCAGGTAAAAATATCATTTATTTAAACAAACCGACGGATATTGAAAAATTTGCGTTAGCTTTAGCTGATGTATTGCCTGAAGTTGATTCAGAATTGATTCAAACTGCTTGTGATAATATTTCGGAATATTTGCAACCGCAATATAATTTGCTGACTTGTTTACGTAAAGGAATTATCTATCATCATGGCAGCGTACCAGATGCGATAAGAATCTACATAGAAGACCTTTACAAAAAAGATGATGCTGTAAGATATGTCATTACCAGTTCTACATTGTTGTCGGGTGTAAATCTCCCTGTTGAGAGAATGTTTATTTTGGATAATAAACGAGGTAGGTCTAATCTGAGTCACGATTCGTTTAAGAATCTTGTAGGACGTGTATGCAGATTCAGCGAAATATTCAATGATGAAACTGGTAACTTATATCGTTTGGAGCCACAGATATATCTTGTATTTGGAGAGTATTTTGCACAAAATGCAAATTGCGAAAGCTTTCTGCGTAATGTTGCAAAAGTAGAACAAAACTATAAAGATACGGTTGATAATGTCCTTCTTAGCGAAGCAAAGATTACACCTGATAACGAAGAAAACCTCCGCCATGCATCGGAATTCATAGAGAACTACGAAAACGGAGTTGTCGAAGATTATCAAGAGAGATACACAAGTACTGTTGCTGGAAAAGCCTGTATAATGAACGGCATAACTGAGTTTGATGTTTTTGCACATGAAGTGACCATTCAGCAACAAGTCGATGCATATCAGGATGAGAGTTTAAAAATCAGCGATTCAAATACATTGTTGGAAACGATCAATGAACTATTCATTCAACACCTTCCCGACAATGGAGCTGAGAGTCTTAAGCGTCTTGAGAATAAGGAGGCTCGGAATTTCTATTCCATGATGTTTGAGTGGCGTGTGAAAAATAAGTCTTACGCTGAAATGATTAGTTTGTTTGTAGGTTACTGGCATCAGTTATATAAAAAAGACAGGAATGTTATGGTGTATGTTGGAAAATGGGGTGATGTTAAGCGTCCAGGCAGCAACGTTGCACGATATACCAAGTTCGTCGGAAAGACTCGTACACAAGTAGTCAATCTGGCAATTGTTCGCATAAAAGAGGAACAAGATTTTATTGATAATACTTTGATCAAATATGTTGAAGTTCTCCATGATCTCGATTTAATCGAAGACGGATTTTATGCTCAGATTAAATATGGCACAGATGACGACCGTACAATTTGCTTGATAAAAAATGGATTGTCATTGAGTTCTGCCATGTTGTTAATAAAAAAATACGGAGATCATCTTCGGATTGACGTTCCAGCAAGTACAGTAGTATATGGTGAGAATCTCGTAGCAGAAATGATGAAAGCAGAAGAAAATCAAATTCAGATTTACGAGGTTCAAAGCTGTATGTAAATCAAAAGAATTAGAATACATAAAAAGGAACACGCATTGTTAACTATGATGGTTGAACAGGGTGTTCCTTTTGCTTTTGTTTTAAACATTTGCCTTATCGTAACAGATTCCTTGCATGTGAAAATGAAGTCCCATTGCTCTGGTCGCAAATCTGTATTTCTTCACATCACTTCGGTCCAAGTTGGTCTGAAGTTAAAGAACAACTTCCCGACAAGTTGTCGGAAAGTGAAATCCCCGCCAACTCGTCGAGAATAAAAAATAACTTCTGGACAAATCGTACAGAAACTATTTGGGAAACTATCGTTTCTGACTTCGTGCCACGATTGTATGAGGTGACTTCTCGCCAACTTGGCGAGAGGTGAGCTATCTGGTATTTCACTTGTTCCCGATTTGGGAACAAGTCTGATCGAATGATTTTTTCCAAAACCACTTGTACCCAAGTTGGGCATAAATTCAAAAATGGGAAAAGAGGATTTCGGCTTGTGGACGAATTGGCCACAGGTGGCATAGCGGAATTATTCCCAAGTTGGAAATAATTTGCCTATCATTTTATGCTTTCACAAATTGGCAAGCAGTGCAAACCTGTACAGGTTTACTCATTTTCGAAAAATCACCTTCGGATGTTTTTTCAAAAATTGCTCGTTGGGGCAACATCCCCCAATCCCCTTCGAACATCATCTTCGATGATGGCTGCTCGTTCATTCTGAACGTTTTCATAAAAGTGACTTACACATGATTTTGTTATCAGAGATACGGTGAGTGTCGGGCAAAATGGCGGACGTGACGGTTCGTGTCTATCATTTTGACAGTTTGCGTGATATAATTCTCGATGAAAAATAGACTTACCGGAATGGTAATCATGAAAAGAGCGTTTAACTATGGAGTTTAATGAGAAGTTACAAGAACTGAGAAAACAGAAAGGACTTACCCAGGAAGACCTGGCAGAGATACTTTTCGTATCTCGAACGGCTGTGTCGAAGTGGGAGTTTGGGGGCCTCCCCTCATTCCACGTTCCCAATCAATTAGCAGATCATAAGTGTTTTTTGACGTCATATTGATGTCATTTCGAGGAAACAAGGCGCAACAGGGCGAGCAAAAACGTTCTACTTTCGATATACAAAGATTGTTTCGTAAGCTTCGCTTTTGTTTTTATCGCGTACATATAAATTGATGCGATTCAACCCGGGATTAAGCGGAATTTCTGTATCGATATGATCTGATTCATGAGAAAGCGGTGCATATGCGACTTTTTCATAATGATAGATGTGATCGATTTCAGACGAAACATAGGCATAGTAATCGAGAAGCGGTGCAAATGCCGTGACATCAGCTTTTAAGCGTATGGTGGGTTGATCCGTGACATGCGCCATCTGATCCAGTTTAATGCGTGGAATGGTCGCAATCATTTTAGGTTCCAGAACAGACATGGCTGCATTGTCTGAGGGCACCAGTTGAGGTGAAGCCATCCATCCCAAAACGGGACCGGCAGAAATGTGGGTATAGCCGGCAAACGTGGCATCTTGCATGACGACTGTGCCCGCCGGAAGTTTGGTTAAGCTGTTTGAAGACGATAGAGGCGAAACGTGAAGGGGTGTTTCCGATTTGATCGTCATCAATCCAGAAACTTTTTTGGCTTTTTCTTGTTTGATATCGTCAGATTTTGATGTTTTGAAGGCAATTTTTTCAACGAGTACTTGAGTTGAGCTTTTGTCATAAACGTGAAGCTCAAGCTGAATATCGCGGCTGCCTACAGTTGTCGTTTGAAATTTAAAATCTCGATGCGTCGTTGTGCCTGTAGGCAAGGCTTCGGTTTCCGCGCGAGCATCGAGAAGTTTGATTTCGGGGGCTTTGTTTTTCAAATAGACGAGCGGTTTTTCTGCGGTACCGGCACCATCGTTACTGACCCAAATGCGCATGGTTACGGTTTCATGATCATCTAAGAGCCCGTTGCCTGGACTTCCATCAGGACTGCTGTCAATGATGGCATAATGAATGGTAAATGCCGGCTGCGGTCTTGCCACCGTCTCGAGATAGACAACGGATTCGGCGGTTTTTTTCTCAGGAATTGGCGTGCCATCATCCAGATAGAGTCCAAGTGTGACATTATCGACTCGCGAGGCTTGAGCACGGTTTGTCTTGATACGATACTGACGTGTGACGGATTGACCTGGTTCGATGCGGCCAAAAATCAGTTCCTTGTCGTTGGCTCTGCTCAGACTGGATTCAAGGCGGCCGGCAACCCGGCATACCGGTGATGCACCATTGTTTGTGGCCGTTGCCTGCAAAATGATTTCATCTCCTGAAATCACCTGATTTTCTGGTTTATCGGAGGTCAAAATGGCAGAAATATGAGGTGTTTCGGTGTTTTCACACGGTGTCCAGTCGATGCCAAGTCCTTTCAGGGCTTCGACAAGAGCGGTATCTTCTTCTGCCTGCAAAGAATCGGCACCGGTCATAAACTTTTCGACCATTTCTTTGCGGTTATAAACATTTCCGATGCGTTTGAGAATATCCCGTGCCAATCGAACCTGGGGATCATCTACAGGACGATTGGTTTTGGATTTGGTCTTGATAATGCGTTCAATATCTTCCAACGTAAGGATGGAATCTTCATCCAACTCATCTTCAATATTTCCTTCATAACGTTTGGATAAATAACGTAATTGATAAGCCGGTTTTTGGTCTTTATAAGCACTTTCGTGGTTCAGATGTCCGCCCAAAGATTCTTCGCGGCGTTCCCAGGGTTTCGGATAGAGATCGATATCGTCTTGAATGGCACGTTGTGGCACCAAACGGATATCGGGTACAATACCGACTGACTGAATCGAGCGGTTACCTGGGGTTAAATATTGGCCAATGGTCAATTTAAGTGCCGATTTATCGGGGAGTTCATAAAGAACCTGGACGCTTCCCTTACCGAAGCTGGTATCGCCAATCACGATGGCGCGGTCATTATTTTTCAAGGCACCGGCGACGATTTCAGAGGCTGAAGCAGAAGAAGAATCCATCAATATGGCAATGGGATAAGTTTCCTGAGTCGTTTCATGTTTGGCATTTCGAGGCTTTTGAAGCAGATCATTGGCTCCGACTGTTGTCACAATGGTGCCTTCATCCAAAAAGTTATCTGCGATCATCACGGCTTGATCGAGCAAACCGCCAGGATTTCCGCGCAAATCCAGCACAAGTCCCTCAATCTTTCCCATTTCAGATTTCATTTTGTCCAAGGTTCGAAGCATTTCAGACTGTGAATTGCCTTGGAAACTTTTTAATTTGATATAAACGAGATTGTCGCCGAGTTTATCGGCTTCAAGGCTGGGAATAGAAATTTCAGCGCGCACGACATCAATGGTCTTTGCTTCTTTCCATCCTTTCCGCATCACGGTCAGTCGCACGGTTGTATCCGGTTCGCCTTTGAGGAGATCCACGGCTTCGGAAACATTCATATTTAACGTCGGCGTACCGTCAATGGTCAGAATTTGATCGCCTTCCTGCAAGCCAGCTTTTTTGGCTGGCACATCGCCTTCGATGGGTTCAACGACAATGAGCACACCATCGATCATGCGCACCACAATTCCGAGACCTCCGAATTTTCCTCGGTTGCCTTCCATCATGCTGCGATAAACTTCGGGAGATAGAATTAAACTGTGTGGATCTAACGCACCAAGCATGCCGTTTATCGCATCGTATTCTAATTCGCGAGGATTGGCATCTTTGGGCAAATATTCTTGAATAAACGCCAAAATACTGCGCAATCTGAGGCTCATTTCCCAGAGATTATTGAGATTATCGAGGGCGAATGTGCGCGATTGTCCGGCGATATTGACGGTGACTTGGGTGGGCTTTTCTTTGACTTTGCGATCAAAAACGAGCAGCAATTCGGGGATGCTTTTCTGCAAACTGTCCAGCGTCATTGCAATCATGACAGAAGGCTCAAGCCTGGAGGCATCGACATAATTCTGCTGAAGCTGCAACAACACACGATTGAAAACCTGCAGCGAAGCAATATCGTGATATTCATCGACCTTGGGCTGTGCCATCAACTCGGCACCGCGCCATTCAAAGGCATAGCGTCCATCGCGTTCAACGACAGACATGACCAAACCGGCGGCCAAAATCGCCCCGGTGATTCCCCAATATATGATGCGTTTACGGCTCAAAATAGCTCCTCCTTGAAACCTTAAGGCACATGCTGACGCTTTATTAACATGAATTCATCCTTTTGGCATTTCCAACAGAGGCAACCTTTTTAAGAAATCTGAGAAGGGGGACTTTTGAGGAGGGGGCCAAGCCCCCTGCGGTGCTATTTGCGCGGCGTATGGAGCCTTTAGGCGATATAGCCGCGCATGCAAGGCGTATGGAGCCTTTAGGCGACATCGCCGCGCGCAAATACGCACCTACCCCCGATGCGGGCAAGCCCGCAACGCCCGGTTCATGCATGCCCCGGTTAAAAGCTGCTATACATGACCCATCAGCCACGAAAGCACTTCCTCATACCAAACGCTGCTGTTCGCAGGATCGAGTACCCAGTGTCCCTCGCCTGGGAAGTAGAGCAGACGACTTTCCACGCCCATGTATTGCAAGGCCGTAAACAAAGCGACGCCTTCGGAAATAAAGCAGCGGAAATCTTGTTCCCCTTGAACTACAAGTGTCGGTGTTTTGAAGTTTTTCACGAACCGATGCGGCGAATGTTTCAAATATTCTTCCGGACAATCGAACGGTTTGCCGCCGAACTCATATTCGCTGAACCAAAGCTCGTCCGTGATGTAGCCCGCCATTTCTGTATTAAAAATACCATCGTGGCTGACAAATGCTTTAAAGCGATCCGTATGTCCCATCAGCCAGTTAATCATAAAACCGCCGAATGATGCACCGGCTGCGGTCAAACGTTCGGCATCGACTTGCGGCATCTGGGCAAGCACATGATCCACAAAGGTCAGAATGGCTTCAGGGCATTCGTCGCCCCAATGACGGCTGATGGAACGCGTCAAATCATGGCCGTATCCCGTCGAACCGTGCGGATTGCAGAAAGCAACGACGGCCCCGCGAGAAGCGAACATCTGCACATTCCAACGATAATGGAAAGAATCTAAAAATGCGCCTTGAGGTCCGCCGTGAATCAATAAAATCAGCGGATATTTCTTTGTTTCATCATATCCCGGCGGTGTGACGACATAGCCTTCAAGTGTTCTGCCTTGATAATCGTAATGGATGCACTGTCCGTTATGACGTTCGACATCTGAAAGAACATCGCCAAAACGTGTTAAATATTGAATTTTCTCAGATGAAACATCTTCTTGACCGAAGTTTATATGAGGCTCGAATGGTGTTATTCCGGAAATTTCGGCGCATTCGGCAGGATTGGCTAAGGATTCCACACCAACCAGAATACGGCTGCCGTCTGCGGATGCCGCAAACTTGTTATAGGTACGACCCGAAGTCAGCTGCATGACTTTGCCCGAATTGAAGTCGAGTTCGTACAGGGCAACATGCGCAAAATCCTGCGCACTAAAGAGGATTTTATTCTGTCCAACAGACATAAAATTCGAGACAGAACGTTCAAAATCCTCCAGATAAAGGCGTGTTTGATGGGTTTGAAGATCAAAGACTTTAAGACGAACGGCGTCGGCTTCATAACCTGGGGTGAGCATGGTGCAATAAGCCAGCTGTGTATCAGATATGAACCGTGGGGCAGTATCACAGCCGTCGGTATCTGAAATGCGATGGGCAATGCCAGGTTTCATGCCATCCACAGGCATGAGATAGATACTGTTATTGGTGGAACGTGCGGTGAATGTGTCGGGATTTTTGACAAAGGCAATGTGTTTGCCGTCTGGGGAAAAGGCATAATCGAGTCCGGAATCCAAGGCGATAGGCGGTGTATCGGCATCTTCAGGCGTTAAATCGATGCATTCTCCGGTTTCTGTATCGGCCATAAACAGGTGATTGCGTTTGTTTTCGGTCCAGCTGTCCCAATGTCGATACAGGAGGCTGTTGGCTGTACGCGCTTTTGCCTTGGGATGTGCTAATCCGTAGGTTTGGGCTAAAGTGAGGTCTTCGCCTTTATCGGCAGCAGTACGGCAGGCCTCATCCATATAAACAGATCGGGCAAACAGAATGCGTTTTCCCGTAAAATCGGGCACAGGTTTTGAGGCACCTGCTGCTTTATGTGTGATTTGTCTTGCGTTTGAGCCATCGGCATTGGCGCAGTAAATTTGGCCGCCGGCAACGAAAAACAGGCGTTTGCCATCACCGGAATAGACGAAATCCGAGGCCCCTTTGTCGTGCAAATCGACTGTGACAGGCTGACGATTTCCGGCAAGATGAAGCACATAGTTGTGTTTTTTTGTCTTGTTCTGTTCGAGATCAATTTTCCGCGTCCCAAGCCATGCGGTTTGTCCATCTGGTGAAATACAAATTTCGGCCAAACGTTCGATCTGAAACAAATCTTCTATTTTCATTGCGCGCTTCATTTTAAACCTCGTCAAACATGGAGGCATGAGAGCCGCAACACAGGATTTAACCGCGATGCAGCAGCCAAATGCCTCGTGTGAATATTCGTCTGCTGACTTTTCGGGGGCAAAAAAAAAGCAGCCTGAATAAAGGCTGCTTAAATGGGGCGTACTGGATTTGAACCAGTGACTTCCACCGTGTGAAGATGGCACTCTACCGCTGAGTTAACGCCCCAAGTCGGTTCAAAACGTTTTGCCGTTCCGAACGAGGGCGGCTTTTAAAGGCAAATCTAAAATGTGTCAAGACAATTTTTTATACGTCAGCATTATTTTGTTTGGTGGCGTGCATCCGAATGAAATTCATTTCGTCCCAAAAACGACTGTACACGCCAAACTTACAAAATCCGTAAGTCCCTGTTGTGGGTTCTATGGGGGCATGAGCTTTGCCCCACCACAAAAAATACGGCATTACTGCAATTCTTTCAGTAATGGTTCGTAGTGTGTGAGGTCATAAGCAATGGCGTATGCCATTTTCGCGGCCATGGGAGATGTTTTCTTCAGCGTATTGCCGATGCCAATGGCGAGTTCGTACACGGCGGCATTGGGACCCACGGGGATATCAGCGGCTTTGAGGCGTTCTTTGATGGTATCAGCTTTGGGTTTTGACAAATCCACGCCGCGATTTTTGGCCAACGCATTGAGCTGTGCACGTGCCGGCGGAGCATCTTCGTAATCGATGCTGATATAGACAAGTGCAATGGCGAGCTCGTAGTTTTTCTCGATCATCGCCAAACCGGCGTGTTCGCGGTAAAAACGTGCCAAATGGTGGCGTGTGTAAATGTAAGGATGAATTTTGCTCAGCAAGCGGCGTACTTCGGCAAAGTCATTTTGAATTTTGGCGATTTGAATGAGTTCAAAATAAGGCACTACGCTGACGGGATTGAGTGCAATGGCATCATCGAACGCCACTTTGGCTTCATCATAGTTCTTGAGCTCAAAGAGTGCCAAACCAAGCTGATAATAAAGCGTTGCCGGAAGCACAGAAATGCGTTCAATTGGACGTTTATCATCGGGTGTCGAGGCTCGTGTGAGCATTTCTTCAAACGGATGACTGAAAGCCATATAACGTTTTTCTTCATCCTTGGGCGGTTTTACTTCGGCAATGATTTCGCGGAAAATGGTGGCAGCACCTTCAAAATCCTTGTTTTTCAAGCATTCTTGAGCTTTTTGGACTTTTTCATGAAATGTTTTGAAAGCTTCCTCGATTTTCTTGGCATTCTTGACGACTTCAGCATCGGGGAATTTTTCGGCGGAATAACGGCCAAGGGCAATGACAATAGCCTGGCTTTCTTCAGATTTTTCGAGGGTACGGATATACGAACGGATGATTTCAATATCGTGCTCGGTATCGCCGTTAAACTGTGCTTCGAGGGACTGAATAATCTCGTTAATTTTTGCTTCCATGTTTACTTAATGTCTTTGCCTTCAACGGTGAAGGGAATTGTTTGTAAGCGCCACTGTTCAGGCGGCGTTGCAAATTTGAGGTTTCCGCCCATCATAAATTGTTTGATGGTCGATTCGATCATGCGGTCAAAAGCCGCATTTCCGCTTTTTGAATAAAAATCCCAGCTCCAGACGGTGCCATTATCGCCGACTTTGATCCAAAGTTTTGCCGAGAGTTTTTGCAGCTCAGACTTGGGAATGCTTGCCGGTGCATTCATGGCATTGTCCAGGCGCGCCTTGATTTTCTGTAAATAGGGATCGCCTTTACCTGTCGCGGATTTCGACAGCCTTGAACCATCCGCAGAACCGCCGGGATCGACATCGCTGATTGGCCGTGCTTCATCAAATTCGGTGGCGGCATTGAGCAAATCGTCCAATGTCGGGGTTTGTTTGCGAGGCTTTTCTGTTTTTTTCTGTTCCGGGTTGTTTTTGGTCGTGACGACATTGGCAGCGGCAGGCTCCGGGGTGTTGATGATACGCGGCAGAGCGGTTTTGCGCGTTTCAGCCCCTAAACGTGGGGCTTCGACGATGCTGATATCCTGCAAAATGGGCACACGTTCTTCTTTAGAGCACGAACAGCTTTCGCGCTGTGCCAGCACAACGGCATTGGGGGTATCTTCGAGGATGAGCAATGCACCTTCGAGCAAAAGCGGACTCAGGCGCACGTCGCGGCGATGCGAACCGCAGACTTGTTCTTCAGCTTCCTGCCAGTCGGCGGCTTCGATTTCGACCTGAAACAGCCGTCCATTGTCGATATAACGGCAAAAGATCTTTTCGCCTTCTGTTTTGACTTGTTCTATGGGTTCGGAGCCGGAACTGAGGGCTACGAGTACAAGGATGCCGCCATGCACAAGAATGGTCACGAGAATGCTGAAAAAGCGTTCGGCCGCTGTAGGCTTATGTCTGGTGTCACGATATTCGGCACTCATGGCGCAGCCTCCAATGCAGCTTTAAAACTTGGGTCAGTCACGATATCGACGCTTTGCAGCCCAAGCCCGCGGAAGGCTTGCAAAACCCCGGAAACAAAACCATACGGTGCATCGGCATCGGCCTCGAGATAAAGTCCTTCTTTGAGCATGCGCTGATTCTGTCCCAACGTTTTGACAATGATATCAAAACAAGGCTGCCAGTGTGCCGGGTCACGCGTCTGGGAACAGTCCGCAATGGGATCCTGACCGCCAACACTGGAAAGGCCGCGAACGACAAAAACGCGCAGATTTTTGTCAATGACCACGACGAGTTTGGTTGTTTCGGGGTCTGACAAATAGTCGTTATCGGGGGTGATGGGCAGATTGAGTGAGACAAGGGATTCTGTTTTGGTTTGAACAGACTCCTGTTTTTTTTGCTCCAGACGCTGCTGTTCCGCCGCTGCCGTGGTCACCATAAAGATAATGAGCAGCACGAGCAGAACGTCGACGAGCGGCGTGACATTGATTTCGCTGAGTTTACCGACAGCCATAATAATGCTTGAGTGATTTTCCGGTGTTCCGAACTTTGGAGAGCATGAAGATGCCGTTTTCAAAGTGAGAAATACCGTATCTTAGAGTGATGCAATTCAAATAAAAAACGCGCCGCGTATGCGCACAGGGCCAACGGCCCGAGTACATAGCGGAGCGGCATGCCGTGCGTATGCAACGCATAGCACGGCTTATTTGAAGAAATGACGCTTCACGATATTCAGAAAATCGTTGGAAAAGCTTTCCATATCGGCCTGAAGGACCTTAATTTTCTGGTTGAAAAAGTTGTAGGCCATGACGCTCGGAATGGCGGCCAGCAAGCCGATGGCCGTTGCGATAAGGGCTTCGGCGATGGGGCCGGCGACCGTCTGAATGCCCATGTCGCCCGTGTTGGCAGACAGGTTGACGAAGGCATGCATGATGCCCCAAACCGTACCAAAAAGACCGATAAACGGCGCGGTTGAACCCGTGGTGGCCAGAAATGACAAAGTCTTTTCAAGTTCGGTTGTCTCGGCAAGGGAAGCACGGAGCAATGCACGTTCCACATTCTCAATGCCTGAAAGTTCCATGGATTCGGCGTCCTTGTCCTTTTCCTTTTCGCCTTTTTTGAGCTTGGTCAGCTCGACATAACCGGCGCGGAACATCTGCGCAATCGGACTGCTCTTGAGCGTTTCGGCTTCTTTGTACGTATTGTCGAGACGCTTGGAACGCCAGAAAACATCTTGGAATTTGTCGGATTGCTTGCGCGCTTTGTTCAGATAAGCGGCTTTCATCGCGATAATGTACCAGCTGATAAGGCTCATGGCGACCAAGATGACGAGAACAGCCATAACAGCGCCCGTCGATTCAAGGACCAAAGTCATGATGTCAAGCTGTTCGGCAGCCAATACAACGCTATAAATATGATGCATGGGAAATATCCTGTGTCATGTTTCAGTTTATGCACGATAAAGTGCGAGCAAAATTTTTTAAATACCTAATTTCCCACATCTCGAAAAGGTAAAACCCATTTTTGAGTGAGAATTTTCATAAAAATAGTCAAAATATGTACGACAAGCCAATAAATCGCGTTAAACTGTATCATTTGCGCAGTTTCGATGAGATGGATTTCACGCCTAAACTCAAGGTGTAAACACAGGTTTTAGGGGGTTCCAACGCATCCCACGCCAAGAGGCTGCTCCCCTTGGAAACCACAATAAGGAGAAAATCATGACGGCAGAAAAGACCTTATTTCAGATTGACATTCGTTATGACGAACCGGCCAATGGTGCAGAAATGCAGGCGCTGGCGGATGAATTGGTGCGTC
>JAGBXG010000104.1 GCA_017629415.1 Pseudomonadota bacterium
ACCACCGCCGCGGTTTCCGCCGCCGCCGGCCGAAGCACCGCCACGGTTTCCGCCGCCGCCGGCCGAAGCACCGCCACGGTTTCCGCCGCTTCCGCTGCCACGACCACCCGCAGTTCCGGATGTGGGGCGCGAACCACGACCGCCGGAAGCTCCGGAACCACGGCCACCTCCCGAAGTGCCTGTCACACGACCGCCACCGCTGCCGCCAATGGTTTCACCTTCTGAAACCTGCCCGGCTTCTTCGCCGTCTGTACCATCGGCATTGGTCGTTCCGGAAACCCCGGCTCCACTCACACCGCTGGCAGCATCTACCTCAAGCGCAACGACAAACTGCGATACTGTCAGCGTTTGTTCAACGCCCAAATAATCCCAAGTCGTCGTCAGCGTGATTTTGCGAATACGCTGTCCCAGCTGATTAATGATCATCGGCAAAAAACTGACCATCATCGGCAAAAATTGCGTAATCGTCGTGTTGCCGCTCAGGGTACCGCCTTCATCGCCTGTGCCATAAAGCTGATTGGTGACGCTTTCAACAAAGTCATTAGATGCGTCTTCAGAAAGTTCAATCGATTGGATTTTGGCATGCCAGGTAATATCTTCATACCCTTGATCCCCGAAATCCCCTTCCATCTCTTCGACGTAATCTTCTTTAACCCCTTCTTCTTTGATGATGCGCATGACTTCATACTCGACATCCTGCATCTTCGAGCGTGTCAGCATCGTCACCACAGAAGTATTATTGGCATATCCCATCAAACGCATAGATGTGGACTGTGTGCCCAGCAGAACCGCCACAGCCATGGCAAGAATAAATGTCGCTATCATCAGCTCAAGCAGCGTAAATCCACGGCGTTTCATCTGTCCTCCTCTTCTTCGAAGAATGTGGATGAAATCGAATCCATCAATTCACGTCCCGGCACTACCGACGATTGTCCCGTCAGCGGACTCACGCTGATGGTATAAACGACACCTTCTTCAAGACCATCTCGCGCGGCTTCATCCCCCAAAAAAATGACGCTGCGCTCCACAAAACCATTGGCAAAAAAGTTAATCGTCCCCACGCCCTCGCGTTGGATTTCATCATGATGCGAAGTCATCAGCCCAATAAAGTAAACGCCGTCTTCGAGGATGGTGTCTTCTTCATCAAAAAACATATCTTCGAGGGGCAAACGTTGGACAGAACCAAATCTCGAATCTTCTTCATCGAGGCGTGAACCGCGATCATCTGTTTTCTGCCTGTCACCCAGATCTGATTTTGACATGACAGATTTCATCGTCACACCGCGCAGTTCATCGTCACTCAAGCCGCCAGCAAGCTCCAGTTTTTCAACGGTAAATGTGCTGTCATCAAAATTCAGCTTCATCTGAAGGGTCGCATTGGATGTCGCTGCCGTTGTAAACGTGTACCTGACTAAAGAACTCAGCCTCAAGGCTTCGCCCTGAACATCCGATTGCCCAAGCACACCCAGACCAATGGCACCGATTGTCATCATCGTTGCAATCAACGCAACAACAATCATGATTTCAATCAATGTCAAACCTTTGCGGCAATATGTCGAGAATAATGTTTTTTGCATGAAACAGCCCTAAATCTTCCTGGCCAATCGTCCCTATCGGGAAATGCAAATCTTGGGGCTTTTCATTCCCAAAATATATACCAAGTATAACCTGGCATGATCCGCACACAGAACGCACGGATTTTATGCGCATTCTAACCCCATTTCATCCCCAAACAATGCATGATACCAAAAAATTGAATGTTCTTTGAATATTGGAGGTGATGTCAGAGGGCATCTGGATTCCATTTTTTGAGAAAGATCTGAATCATGCTGGATTGGGGCGTTGCGGGGTGAAACCCCGCATTGGGGGTAGGCGCGTATTTGCGCAGCAAATAGCGCCGCAGGGGGCGGCAGCCCCCTTCAGTAAAAAATGCATCTTCAGATATTTCCTAAAGACGATCTCAAAAGGCCCTGGTTTGCCCTGTGGGAGCCGCCTTTGCCTATTAAAATGTGTATCCGATGTTGATATTGAAACCGCCCAAAGGATCGCCGCGCCGGCGGTTGAGAATAAAGCCGTAATCCAAAACGATGGGGGGAATGGCTTCACTGATGAGGCACCTTAATCCCAGGCCAGCGGTGTAACGCATTTGATTGACAAAAAGTTCTTCGGCAAAACTGCCTGGAGAATAATACGTCGGCTGATGGGGCATCAGGGCGCCCATATCGACAAATAAAGCACCGTAAATGCCAACGGATGTCCATATGGGAAAGCGCAATTCCGCCGTCAAATTAAAGAGGACTTCACCGCCGCCGGCTTCATTGGTCGCAACATTGGGGGTTAAATCGTTGACCAAACGCGGCCCAAGGGCTTCGTTATCATAACCGCGCATGTTCAGACCGCCGAGGAAATATCGATCTACAAGTGGAAGTTTCGAACCTTCTTCTAAAAAACTCACGCCAAACCGAAGGTTGAACGCCATCGTAAAGTGTTCGAGGAAGGTATACATGTACGAAGCGCGAGCTTCGGGTTTGACGTACCAGCCTTCGGAGTTCGAGTAGGCCAATTTGACTTTGCCTTCGGCATAAAACCCGTATTTGGGTGTCAATGGATTGTCGCGGCCGTCGTAGCTCAGGCGCGGGGTCATGGAAACAGTAAATGTCTCGTTTGCGTTTGAAAAAGGACAAGTCCAGGTGCCATTTCCTTCGCCTGTGAAGGCCACGGGATAGCAGGCATCATATTTGTCGATATCGGCTTCAACGTCTACCCCGAACGATGAAGCTCGCGAGGATTCCAGCTCGAAGGCCAGGGCTGCAAACAAGGCTTTATTGATATTCCATTGAAGTTCGACGAGCCAGCCATATTCCTCTTTGTTCGTTTCAGGAATGTAGCGCAAATCATAGAACAGCTGTGTCACGATATTAAAACCGCTTGCCGGCATGACTGGAATGGAAAGGGTCAGCAGGGTGAAAAAGTTCTGATTAAATTTCTGCGTAAAAACGAATTCATTTTCATAAATGCGTGCTTCAGGCATGACCAGAAGACGCAGATCCCATCCTGTTCCCAGCAGATTGGCTTCGACAAATTCCATTTCTCCGGTCAAAATCCAGTCGCCGCCGTTCAGAGAAAGGCCAAGTGCGAAATCCAGCCAACGTCTTTCGCCTTCTTCGACGTTGATGACGAGCGGCACCGGCCGTTCCGTTATCGAAGTGGAATCGCCGGCAGTTTCAGAGACCAGACCGTCATCCACACCGATGATATTTAAAGATGCGGTTTTGTATATGGTCCGGCGACGCAGCAACCCGCGAGCATCGATAACTTTGTTGAAATCAAAGGTTTCGCCTGTGACAAAGGGAATGTCTTGATCGACGACCCAATCGCGCGTGACGACATTGCCATGGACAAAAACATCGCCGAATGAATATTTGGGTCCCAAGGTCACTTCATATTCGACATCGACTTCATGACCTGTGACGCCATTTTTCAGTTTGCATTCGGGTTCACCTTCGATGCCGAATTCTGTTTTATAGTGACGTTGACAGCGTTCAGCCATGCCATGAGGTGTTTCTTCCAGCACACAAAGAGATTCCAAATCATCGGGCATGCAGGCTGCAGCGTATTCTGCAATTTCGCAAGTCTCTTCACTGGCAACGCTGCCATCTTCATAATATGAGGTACAGCGCACGCGATCCGATATCGTGGCATGGCCTCTGGCACGCAATTGTTTTGTGATGGCTGCGCGTTCGGCTCTGAATGCATAATCGCTGAAAATATCATTTTGCGGCTGATCAATCAGCACATCGTATGATTCGTAAGATTCGCGATCGGTATATCGAATCTGACGATGGACAAAATGCGAACGTTTGCCTTCACGAATGACAAAAGTCAGCCGAAATCGTCCGCTTTGTTCTAAAGGTTCCAAACTCCAGTTTGGCACATCGGCATTTAAAAAACCGCGTTCGCGATAGGCATCGACAATCTTGGCGGCATCGTCAGCAATCATGGATCGCTGTGGATAAGCGCCGGAACCAAAAGTCGAATATTCTTTGCTGCTGATAACATCGAGCAATTCTTCCCGCGACATGGAGAAAGCCCCGTCAAAGGCGATTTCTCCGATCTCGGCATGTGTGCCTTCATTCACATGAAAGATGACGACATTGGACTGGCCGGTACCGCTTCGAATTTGTTCCCCTGTAACCTGAGCCCAGTAATATCCCGCAGAAATATAGGCATTTTTTAAGGCTATAGCAGAGGCTTCCACTTCACCGCGATCGACATAGCCCGAAGATTGAAAAGTCACTTTTTCGAGCAGTTCGGACTCGGGAAGGGCATGATTGCCATCGATTTCAATGACCCAATGGGGAGATTCTGTAATATCTAAGAAGACATCAATCGTTTTTCGTTCTGAATTCCGGCGCGAAACAAAGTCAATTTTTGTCTGATAATAGCCTTGATTGCGGTAAGTCTGAAGAATGGTTTGAACGGCGTCTTCAATTTCAGCTTTGGTGACACCGCCAAAAAAGCTGAATTCCGAGCGAAAGGCATCTTCGATATCGGCGTATGTCCGCACGTGATTGCCTCGGACATAGATTTTGCCGAGAACATAGCTTTCAGCATGCTCGACCTGAACGTGCAAATCGACGAGATTGGGTTCGATTTCTTTGGGGATAATTTGGACTTCGGCATCAAAATAACCCTCTTTGGTATATACGCGCGTCAGACTGTTGATCTGATCTTCCAGCGCCATCTGAATGAGGGTTTCTTTGGGGATATCATCGACATTTTTGCCGCGCAAAAGTGCAGTTCGAGGATACAACGTACCGCCGGGACGCAGAATCATGCGTTTTTTAACTTCAGCGTCATAGAGTGCACCGCTTTTATCCACGATAACGTGACGAATGCGTGTGTGCGGAATGGTATCAAAGCTGACTTCAATCCTGTCGCCGGCATATTTTAAATGCTGATGAATATTGGAAAAATAGCCGGTTTTTCGGAGACGTTCTATGGACAGTGCCAAATCTTCCTGCGAAGCCAGATGCCCTAGTTCGAGGCCGGTAGCACGCAGTAAGGCTTCAATATTGTCTGGATTTTGGCAAAACTCGATATCACAGTTCAATATCAAGTCTGCAATGCGGTAACTTTGCCCCGGCGTCAGTTTTGTGGGAGCTGGGCTTTCCATGGTTTCGGCGCCGAGTCCCTGTCCGACAGAGGCAGAATTGTCAGAATTGGGTTCACCGGTTTGAACTTCATTTTCGGGATATTGGGCTTCTTGAGCTTTTTGGGCTTCAGCTTGGGCTTTTTGAGCCAAAATGGCTTCTTTATTGCCGCCGATGGCACCGCGTTGAACGATTTGGGCATTATCGCGGAATGCAAAATCAAAAAAAGCGCCGCCAGTGAGATCCGGTTCCGTGGATGGCGATTGAGCAAAACCAGAAGCTATAGGAAAACAAAGACATACAAGGGCAACGATCAAACCAGCAAGATGTCTGGCATCAAGCTTGTGGTCTGCAATGACCGTCCATCTGTCGTTAAAATCCTTGTTTTTCAACCTTCACGCCCTCATGTTCGGCAAACCCTATCCAAAACGCGCGGTAACTAACACAAATTCATGCTCATGATAAGGTTTTACAGATGCGCGGCGTATAGAGCGAAGCGAAAAGCCGCGTTCACTCATCAGGACATTCCACACCGAATCTTTGGTAAATGTCACTTACATAGCAACCCTTCAAAAGCATGTCTAAAATAATTTTCCTTCTTTCTTCAGATGTCGGAAGGGAGCTGTTCTCAGATTCTTCTGCCTTGACGTTACGTTTTCGTACATTGACAGACTCAATTTTAGTGTATTCTTTTGTTCCCATTTCTACATTCCTCCATTGAATAAATGACTTTCTGGCATTTTCTTTGTCCTGTTGCGTTATTTGCCCTGTCTGCTTTCTGAAGAATCGTACCATGTGCGGCGTATGAAGCGAAGCGAAAAGCCGCACAACGGACGGCGTATGCCGGCCCAAAGGCCGGCATAGCCTGCGTCCGTTTATCTTATTCGCCAGTCGTTGCAGAACCACAGGCGGTGTCTGCAGCATCACATGGCAATACGCCAAGCAGGTATTCTCCGGCATTGGTGTCGCTTTTGAAAGTATCCACGACAATATCATACGTTCCGGCCGGAAGATTGGCTTCAACCCATTTGTCCCCGCGAGCCAGACATGAAGTGTCATTGGCGGCTTTTTTGAGATGAATATCGACGTCTGCGCCGGATGCACTGAGGGCAAAAGCTCGAATTTTGGTCGATTGTTTCAGTTCCAGACGGTAATACAGTTCCGGTCCGGCCTCGTTTGTGCTTGAAGCGCAGCCATAATAGGAAATATGATTTTGTCCGGATGCCGTGCTGGCACTATGCGTATAAGGCAAACTGGAAATCACCCAAGGATCGGATTTGGAACCGCTGCCTGTAAACGGCACTGTTTCGGTATCGGGGGCTGCTTCACCGCGAATGACAGTGCGCCAGGCGCGATCCAGCATCTCAAGGGCATAGCGGTTGCGCGTATTGGCACCGCCTTGGAGTCCCGTTGATGTAAACGTACATCCTTTGTCCACATGCTTATGGTGTACGCCATCGGAACTCAAGCCATAGCTTGCCAGGGGCTCTTGCGACAGCTGAAGATTATAATAGGGCACTTGATATTTTTCGGCCAACCCGCGAGCCACTGCATTGAACATCGAAACATAGTGGACAGGTTTGTTTTGTTCAGCCAAACTGCTTTGATCTGTGCGGATGCCTGTGCCAATAAATAAGGGAATGATACCGCCGGATATGAGCTGTTCTGCGGCTTGGAGCATGTTGCGGTAATACCATTGCAACGTATAAAAATAGCCTTGATTGCCACCAGATATTGCTTTTTTGTTATAGCCATACCATCCCATGTCGTTTGTGCCGTAGCCGACAAAGGCAAAACGCGGGTTCATTTCTTTAATTTCGTTGGTCATATAACCGCCGCTCAATGACCAATACATGGTTTTGCCCAGAACTGCGGTTAAAGAATCGCGGTGAAAACAGTCTGTATTACTTTGAAAGGCATCTATTGCCCCTTGCAGGAACGTGGCATCTGATAATGTCATGCCGCCTTTGGATCCTGTTTTGGAATAGCAGTACATAAAGACCGAACCGCTATACATGTGCGAATCGCCGACTTTGATGAATCGTAAGTCATTCCGCGAGCTGTTTTTGGCGCGAATGGCTTTCATCTGATCGACAACGTACGGCGTGACCGGCGAGAGCAGGCGGTTGCCTGGATAACGCGTGGGGGCCATCAGAACGGGTGCGGGTTGGCATTGTCCGTTTTCACAGCCATGTTCACAGGGGGTTACGGCAGACCATTGACGGCATCCGCTGCCGTCTGTGATGCAAGTTTGATAACCATGATTGGAACAACGGCGATTGCCGGCTTCACAGGCATGACTGCAAGTGCATTTTCCTTGGGCGCATGTGCCTTCACATGGTGTGACAGAAGACCACTCCAGACAGCCGTCTCCATTGAGGTCTGTGCAGGTGCGTACACCGTTTTCATGACATGCCGTTTCTCCCATATTTTCACAGGCATCTGTGCATCCACATCGACCTTCGGAACATGATTGGCCTTCACCGCAGACGATGGGATCAGACCACTCCAGACAGGCATCATCATTAAAATTGCTGCACAGGCGATAAGCTTGGGCACCATTTTCAAGAATTTCACATGTTCGGGCACCGTTTTGGGGACACATGTTCTGGCAGCCTGGAAATTCATTTGCCGTGCTGCATACGCCGTTTGAGCAAACTGTGTTTTCGGGACAGGCCTGCACAGACCACTCCAGACAGCCATCCCCATCGATGTCGGTGCAAACTTGAGATTCGCCGGCTTCTGAACATTGTTTGCTGCCTTCACGGCATAAATTTTCGCAAGTGTCGCCGGAATCCGAGTTGCCGGAATCCGTGTCGCCGGAATCCGTGTCGCCGGAATCCGTGTCGCCGGAATCCGTGTCGCCGGAATCCGAGTTGCCGGAATCTGTGTTACCGGAATCCGAGTTGCCGGAATCTGTATTGGGGGGATAACCGCCTTCTTGAATGACCAAAGAGCTGTCATCGCATCCCAGAGACAAACACATCAAAGCTCCTATAATCCCCAAAATCTTCTGATGACGCATCACTGACTCCTGTTTAATATCCTATAATGATGCCAAATACGACGACAGGCACCGTTCGTTTATGGCCGAATATTGTATCAAAATCATCCATCAGGGGAAACCGCACACCGGCCGTAAAACGAAGGCTTTGCAAAACGGCATTTGTATTTTGGGCATGATAAGGCTCTGAACCGAGACTGAGGCCGGTATCGATGAGAAACATGCCGGCCCGAGCGGGAGCAAAATAACACCGTGCGCCGACATCGATGGTCAATATCACGAGTTTTCCAGGCCAATGCACATCAAGTGCGGCAAGTAATCCTAAGCTTCCAAGATGCCATGTTTCAAGCGTTTGCTTGTTTCTCTGATAGGACATAGGGGCTTCGAGCGTCAGGGCAAGGCCGGCTTCAATGCGTCCATGTACGGATAACCAGGAAAGAGGCGTCCACCCGAGCCCCAGACTGACAGAAGGTTCTATACCGGAACGTATTCTGTCGGTTTCGGTATCAAAACGGTTCATGCGCAAATCAAACCCGAGTTCCAGACGAGCAGGATTGACAGGTTGGGGTGTCAGCTCTTGAGCTGCCAGATATGGCATGGGAAAAAACAGAAAAAAAAGCAGGGCTGACAGCAGTCTGATTGGCATAAACCACCGAAAACAGAAAAAACGCGAGAAAAAGAACGCCAAAGTTGGCAAAAAAAAGCCGTGCTTGAGGGCACGGCTTGATGGCAATATTATTGCTGAAAGATTATCCGAACAGTTTGACAGCAACGACGACAACAATGGCGATGACGACGACCAAAATACTGATCAGGATGATCGATGTTTTATTGAGTGCAAAGCCTTTAGAAGCTTTTTGGGGTTTGGGGCCTTCGACTGGCTGAAGCAGAACTGTGGGTTTGGCATATTCATCTTTGGCGCTTTCAATTTCGGCTTGAATGCCTTTTAAAACATCGCAAAGCTCATTGCCGTCTGCGTATCGTTCGACAGGTTCTTTTTTCATGCATTTATAGATGCATTTAATGAGGCTGTCGGGCACATGATATTCTGGGCGCGGTGTGCATTTCGGCGTTGCACTGTGTACCTGGGCGTACATCACTTCCATGGGGGTTTTGCTGTCATAGGGCAAATCTCCTGAGATGGCCTGGAACAGCATGATACCCATGGCATAGACATCGACGCCGGCGGTAATATCGATCATGCCCATAGCCTGTTCAGGGCTCATATAATGCGGCGTACCGAAGGCAACGCCTGCCATCGTCAGTTTTTTGGAAGCACTTTGGAGACGGGCAAAACCGAAGTCCAAAACTTTGACGTGTTCTTCCCCTTGTTCGTCTTTAACAATAAAAACATTTTCAGGTTTCAAATCGCGGTGGAATATGCCGCGATGATGAGCCTCGCCCAGGGCGGAAGAAATTTCGACAAACCAGCGAATCATCGTTGGCAGGTCAGTCACTTCTTTGCGGAACACATCAAACAGGGTACGGCCTTTGAGCAATTCCATGGCCATAAACACAGTTTTATGCTTGTCGTCAGGCGCACAGCCGTAAAGCTTGACGATATTGGGATGATCCAATGCAGAAACGACTTCAGCTTCACGGAAAAAACGATCCTTCAGGGTTTCGTCTTCCATGTACTCGCTTTTCAGAATCTTCAGGGCGATCATTTGGCCAGTATATTTGGCTTTTGCACGATAAATGCGTCCCATGCCGCCTTCGCCAATCAACGCCAAGGGCACATATTGACCGCCTACCAACGATCCCAGCATGGGATCCTGCGCAAGATTTTTATTCTCAATATAATGCCAGCCACCGCCACAGTTTTGGCATTCTTTGGCGAGTTCCCCTTGAGCGTTACAGTTTGGACAAATTGCCATAATTATTCCTTATTATTTAAATCCATCAATTAATGCGCCTCATTGATATGGCATACCTATTTTATCTTATGCCACGTTGTCTTATTTGACAATATTTTAGGCTACATTCGTGTTTCTCTTACGTATTTGATGGGGGTTGAGGGGTGGTTGGGGCGCGGCTATGTCGCTTCGCGCCATACGCCTTGCTGTGCGCGGCTATGTCGCTTCGCGCCATACGCCTTGCACGATTGCGCATCACAAGTCTATTAAGGTGCCGCGAGTTCATCTGCGGGCGCGGCTTCTGCCCCCACACCGCCACCGAGTGCGGCTCTGGGAATCCAGGCTTTAGGTTCGGGCACGCATTCGAGGGATTCCGGTTTGGGAGGTTCCAAGGCATAACGCACATAACGATAGGGATCGGCCAGAAAATGGGCATTGCCGTCGTCATCCACACGGACAGTAAAATAATCGATAAAGACATCGAATCGCGTTTTGAGCACAATACGCCGTGTCACCATATCTTCGATTTCTGTCGCCAATGCATCGTACCATTGCCCATCGTATTGCAAAATGCGTTTGGCCAGTTCAAGAGGTTCCCAGACGCGCATACATCCGTGGCTGAAAGCTCGAATGGGATAACGGAATAACCCTTTTTGCGGACTGTCATGCAAAAATGTGCTGTGCGGATTCGGGAAAATGAATTTGACGCGTCCGAGGGCATTATCTTCGGCAGGCAATTGACGCAAAACGGTATGCCCATTTTCGGTGAAATATTCAAAACCTTCGCGCTCAAGCCAAGTGGGATCGGCATTGATTTTTTCGATATAATCCTCCTGTTCGATGCGCGGCGGCACATTCCAATAGGGATTATATTCAACATAAAGCATGCGTGCGTGCATGAGTGGGGTAGCATTAATGTATTTCCATGTTTTGGTTGTCGGATCACACTGGCGTTTTGCATTCCCCACCACAATCGGGAATCTGTATGCCAATTTCCCCTCACGCCAAATCTCGCCATGGAAATCCGGCACATTAATATAGATATAATACGGCGATTCGGTGATTTGAGTTTTGTGCCACCGCCGCAAATTTTCATCGATTTGAGCAAGCCGTTTTTCTACAGGCGTATTGAGACTTGTCCAGAATGACTTTTGGATGCCTTTTTCTTCATCCAGCTCAAGCTGATGTGTCTCGTGATAATAGCGAACAGCGGCGCGGAGATCGTCGTCGTAAATGTCAAAGCCTTCCTGCAAAGCCGCCTGTTCGGAAACATCGCCATGATAATAGCCTTCCATGGCCAAACGGCGTTTAAGATCAGGCACGACCGGTGATGGCTTGTTGCGTCTGAGTTTGGTTTGTTTCACTTTGGGCCAGCTTTGAATGGAAGCATAACGGTTACGTATTTCCATCAGCAATTTGTATTGCGCATGTGCTGGATAGAGATTGTCAACGAGTTCCTGAACGGTCTGGGCGTTTTGAAGCTTGGCCTTTTGGGCATCTGCAGCTTGAGTTTCTGCAACATGGGCGTCTTTGGCATCTTCAGATTCGGCATTGATATCACCTTTGGCCGTGCCTGTAAGCTCTGATGGGGCAGTGCCTTCATCCTCTAAATCTGAGAGAGTATCAGACGGTGTTTTTTGCCCTTTTTCCACGTCTTTTTTCAGCCCGGGAGCCGGTGCATCGAGAACAGCGGCAAGCGTGGTCAGCCAGGTTTTCGTTCTGTTCGCTGAAATGGCACGATATTTTTTTTCGGTCGGACGTTTTCCCAAACTGGCGGTTTCATCTTCGGTGAGATGGGACAAATTGTCAAAAGCCATTTCACGGGCAAAGCGCATGGCAATGTCTGTCGTTAAGACCTCAAGCAAAGCCGATTGACGTGCCGTCGTAGCCATGGCTTGTGCTCGCGAGGCAACGGCTTGATGTAAGCGCGGCATATGGGTTTCGTCTTTGACAAGATCAAGCACGAGATTTTGAATGGCATCCGGATCGGCAACATTGAGATTTCGTTCGATGATCAGGCCGACAATATAGGCTTCTTCTTCCGGCGTGAATGTGAAGGTTTCATGCGGTGTACCGCTCTGTATCTCCTGAAGCGCATTTTGGGCATCGAGCCATGGCTGAATATCCAGTTTAGAACCGAGGCCATGGGCATCCAGGTGACGCAATTCTTTGAACAAGGGTTCTGCAGCAGGATCGAGTGCACTGTCTGTCACAAAAATCGGCGCAAACTGGCGTTCTTCGTAGATGGCTTGAACATCAGCCGGCTGCATAAATTTGATCTGTGCGCCGTTTGTTTTTGTCTTTTCTTTGGGAGAAGATGTGACAAGTGTTTGAATTTCCTTTGTAAGATTGTCGGATTTTGCAAATTTCATCGCAAATGCGGCCAGATTTTTTGCATTATTCTTAACAAAGGCTTCAATTTGTTTTTGTTTTTGGGCTTTGATTTCTGCTTCTTTGTCGGCGGTTTCTTGAGCTTGCTGTTTGGCGATTTGTGCCGGATCTGTTTGAGTGCCGCCGCACCCAGTGACGATGAGAGCCAAAAAAGGCCATGCCATCCATTGTTTCATCATAAATTCACCGTATTGAGCATCCTTGCTTTGTCGGATCATTTGTAAACTTTTTGCAGGGCATGGACGCCCCAGGGAATACTCCCCAAAGTTATTATGGCTCACTGATGGTTAAAGGCAAATAAGTGAGGAATACAAAGAAAAAAGCATGGATTGACGCGCATTTGAAAAAAATGACTTATAATATGGATAGGTATTTTTGAAGCCTAAGGAGATGAACGATGACTACAGCATTACAAAAAAGCTTGAGCCCCACCGCACTTTCTGCAACGAAAAGTGGTGCATTGGCTGTCCAGACTTCAAATTTGGTTCGTCAGGCGGCTCAACGTATACAAAAGACAATGCCGATCAAAAAATCTGGCGCAATCAAGCGTGAAACCGGTATTTCTCAAGTAACCAAGCCCATTGTAAAACAGAATGATCCCATTGGACAGGCGACGGTCACGGCGGGTTCATTGAATGTGCGATCGGGTCCGGGGACAAATTATGCGCGCATTGGCGGTGTGAACAAAGGCCGTGTTCTTGATGTTTATGAGGAAAAAGACGGCTGGCTTCAAATTTTATACAATACGCAGGAGGGTTGGGTTTCAAAGCAATATACCGATTACAAGGGGGAAGAACCCGAAATTACAGATCCTGAACCCGAACCCGAACCCGAGCCTGAAGTCAAATACGTCAAGACGACAGATGCCTTGAACATGAGAGATATTCCGGGTTCCGGCACAACCCCGGATCCGAATTCCAAGGTTTATTTGACGATTCCGGCCGGCACGGTACTGACTGTTCAGGATGAAAAGAACGGCTGGTATAAAGTTTCTTACGGTGGTTATACGGGCTGGGTGTGTGCGAATTGGACGGCCAGTTATACGCCGCCGCCCACGCCGGATGGAAAAGTTCCGGATGGCGGCGAAGGTGTGGTCGTCGATGTGCCCATTGATCCGCAAAACACGAGTTATAACTGCGGTGCGGCTTCCGGCGCGATGTCACTGGCCGCGCGCGGATTAAAAATCTCAGAGCAGGAAGTCGCCGCACAGGCAGGAACAAATTCCAGCGATGGGACTGTCGTTTATAAACTGTCGAATGCACTCAATCATTTTGCAGGTTCCGGCACATACCGTTATACCAACATGAAGAATTATGCTTATCAAGATTTCTTCAATGCCATGAAAACGAGCATTTCTGCAGTCGCTTTGCCTGTTGTTCGTCTCAAACCGACAGCGATGGCCGATTTTGGTTACAAATCAGGCGGCCATTATGTTTGTATTTCCGGTGCTTATACTTCGTCATCTGGGGAGCGCCGGTTTGTCATCAACGATCCCTACAGCAGCAAATGGTCCAGTTCCAATCCGCAAGGTCAAAAGATCGATGTCAAAGCTGACGATATTCTGGAATGCTCGAAATCGATGGGAGATGCCTGGTTCATTCATGGTTAAACCGCAAACATCATGGAGCGGTATTGCGAGCTTGCTCGCATGGGGGGTAGGCGCGTATTTGCGCGCGGCTATGCCGGCCTTAACGGCCGACATACGCCTTGCGTTGCGCTGCTATTTCGCCGAACGGCTCAATACGCCGCGCAAATAGCGCCGTAGGGGGGAACGCCCCCCACCACCCCAAAAAAAGACATATGCAAAGCTGCAAATGACTGACTCAGCGGTGTTTGCGAGGATGCAAAAGAAAGTTTGAGCCGAATTTTGCTTATGTCGGCTGTTAATCGGCACGTTTGGGCCCAACGGCTATGGCCATTTTGACATGTTGATTGGGCTTAAGGGCGGGCGCAGTGGGTAAATTGCTGAAATTGCGCAAAATACAGGCAGCCGCAGATGGATGAAGTGCTGGCTGTGGCCGCATCGTATCAATCGGATCGCGCAGAATACCGGAGATTTTCTGCTTCTGAATGCTGTTGTTAAGCGGCTGCTCAAGGATAAAAATGCCCGGCTGGTCCTGACCTTTTTCCAAACAAGTTTTGACGGCATTGTATTGACTTGCAAATGTTGCGCGCCAGGGGGTGATTTGATTGGGGGGAATAGCAGTAAAGATATAGGGCCCCATGGCAAGTTCTGTCTGTTCGGGGCGGAATGACATGAGCTTCGCGCGAGAACGGAATATTTCGGGAACATCGGCATCCGCGAGCTTGAACCATTCTGAGAGCCGGCGTGTCTTTTGAGCGGTATCCATCAGCCTGCGGTAATGAATGGCTCCCAAAAGCTCTATCAAACGCGTTGTCCAATCGTTGCTAAAAAGAATGGCTTCATAGAAGGCGTAAAGGGTGGGATCATCGGATTCCAAATTGCAGAAAGGCACCCATGCCAATGCCTCGATCGGCGTGAAATGCGGGCGTTCGAACGGGGCTTTGGATTGTTTGGCGGCAGATTCCTGATGCATCGCTGGGTTTTCGGGCTCATCAGACTTTGTCTGGGCCTGTGTATGGGAGTCCTGGTCTGAATCATGCGCGTTTTGTTCTGAATCGTGCTCCATGAAGTCATCTGGTTTAGGAGGTTGCGGCATGTAATAATCCAAAATGGCCTGAATCAAGTCTCGTGGAATGACATCATTTTCAGATTCCATTTCGTAAAGTTTGATCAGGCGGAGCAAATGATCGTGCTGCTCAATGATCCAAAGATCATTTGCTGTTTGACATTTCGGGTTGTTGATCATGTTTAGGATAGTCTGGTGATTATCCAAATTATCGGGATAAGCTAATCTTTCGAGGTAAGCAGCACGCACAAGATATTCCTCGGCAGGCTTAGGTTGAATGGGGGACACTGGTTTTGCGGGCAATTTTTTGGATTTCTTTTTACCTTTTTTGGTTTTAGTCGCTTTTGCGGCTTCTTTTTCAGCTTTTTCAGCTGCCAGAATTTCGGTTCTGGACAGCGGTCGTTCTGTCAATGCCATATCATACGATTTAAAAGCTATGCGCTGTTGCATCGCACATTGCATGATTTGCGTTTTGTTGTATTCACGCGGGGGATTACGGCAGATATCAATGCCAAATGTGCCAAAAATTTCAGCAAAACAAGTATCGGCCTGTGTGACCCAAACGTTGAGATCAGCTTTTTTTTCTGTGATGACAAAGGGATAAAAGGCTGACACATTTTCAGCCTGCTCGGCTCTAATCATGGAATCGTCATGAATGACGTAAAATCCCGGCGGCAATGGCATTTCTGTTGTGATTTCGGCCAGGCCGTATTCTTCGGTAATGACTTTGATATTTGTGGGTATCACTTTTGTAGGAAGCCATGCCACGTTTTCATCATTGACTGCAGATGCCCACGGTTTGACGGGAACTGCAATGCCTTGAAAAGCTGTCATCTGAAGCATATTCAGATTGAGTTTGCCCGAACGAATGGCAAATTTTTGATTATCTGAGGTCAAATGGGTGCCGACAGGCACTTTGAAGCCAAAACCGCGTTCGGCATTTGTCGGCATGAGCAGGTCTGAATGGCCTTCAGATAATGCCAAAAACTCTGGGGCATGATTTTCTGATTCCAGTTTCACAAAAACACCCTCTTGGGGCGGCGGAATATAAGGCGAACTTGGTGCCGTCTCTTCTTGAATCGCATGGGCGGATGTATCTGACGCTTGTTTATCGGTCGAAGGGGAACAGCCGAGTGCAATGAAAGAACAGCATATCAAAGCTTTAAGCAGTCGGCATGGCATGAATCAATCTCCTTTATTCGCGTAATCATCCGGCATGTTGCTGGTTTCCTCCAGTCCAACCATTTGAAAATAAGGCATCATGCTTCATTTTAAAAGTCTGAAAACTCATGGCGAGACTTCAAGGCGTACACAAAGTCTTTTTGGGGCTTTGAAGGTATAGCTAAATTTTGTATAGCTTCATTGACAAACAGCACAGGTCTTGCACCTGTCAGAATTTCATCTCATGATATAAATATTCAAACGTGGAGTAATCTCATGAAAAAATCAAAATTTTATGCACTTTGTATATTATTGGCAGCAGGCGCGGGGGCATGCGAGAGTGAAGTGACATGGGATGGGTGTACGGACAATGTTTGCCTGGGAAATATGATAACTTGTCCTGATGGCACAGTTGTGAGCAAAGATGGAACATGTCAATGTCAGCCGCAAAATGTTCACTGTCATGAGGGATATCTTTATATGTGTGGGGATATTATTGATAAAACAAATGACGATACACGTATAGCAAATGCTGTGTTTGTTTGTCAGAACGGATGTAATAAAGGAAACACGGGGTGTGAGACTTATCCAGCAGAAAAGATTGTCGATGTGTCAAGTGATCCTCAGATTTGTGATGAACAAAATAAATCAGGCTGTTTAAAAGAGGAAAAAAACACATATTTATGTATTAATGACAAGGAAGTTGTTTATTTAGATGATAAAAAGGTAAATTTCTGCCAAGAAAGTTCTGATTCGCAACCACAACAAGAGTATCAGCCTTGTACAGACAATTTAGTTTCTACATGTAAAGATGATAAACTTATCATGTGTGATGCAATCAGCGGTATGCATTTTGTCGTAGAAAACTGTCTCAATGGGTGTAATGAGGAAGAAAAGAAATGTAATCCTGCGCCAGAAAATTGTGTAATGTCTTGCGAAAATGGTGAGCTCGCTTGTTGGATTGAAGGAAATAAAGTCGCAAGCTATACATGTGAATTTGGGTGTCATGAAAATAAAAATGAATGCAATCCAATCTCTACGAAATGTGAGAATAGAAGTTGTGATGGTAACGAGCTCGTCTGTTATATGGATAATGGCACGGAAAATGGGCAAAAACTAGTATTGGAAGAGTGCACTTACGGATGTGATCCCAAGAAAAAGACATGTTATGAACAAGAAAAACAATCAGATAGTTATTTGAATAAGCTTTTAAAAGAATGTAGTGAAGAACCTAATAAAGATTCATTGGAAAATCTTAAACTGGCATTAAACGGTGAAGTAGTGGTCGATGCTCAATATTTTGGAAAATGTGATTTAAAAAATTCTATTTTATTAGGTGTGAATGAAAATAATATAGAAACAGTGATAACGGTTAAAACCAGTTCTGATCAACCTGTGGCACCAGATGCTCTGTTTAAAAGTATTGAAGGTTCTACAATTGCAAATATTCAGTTCAAATATGATGTGGAATATAAAGGATCAGTCGAAACGTCTTCTGATCCAGACGAAAGTCAAACCTCAACTCATGAAACCACATCACCCAAGGGGATGCTTGCACACGAAATCAAAGATAGTACACTCTCAAATCTTGCTCTTAAGGGAAATCTGAACATCATTGCCATGCAAAGTGAATCTCAAATCGGCAGTCTCGCTGGTGTCGTTTCTCAGACAAAAATGGAGGATATGACTTTTACTGGAAGTATTGTTTTGTCAAAAGACAACAATGCACAAGACCATATCAATGTCTCCAATGTCGGTGGCCTCATCGGCGAATGTCAAGGCGGATGCGAAATAAGTAAAGTCAATATCACGGCAGATGGGGAGAATTTAATTCAATTGGAATTAACGGGAAATAATAGTGAAGATATACAAAACGTAGAGAATATTGGTGGTTTAGTTGGAAATGTTAATGCATCAGAGCTGAATGATAAAGAAAATGAATTCATTAATAATGATGTGAATGGTAAGATTTATGTCAATGCAGAGTCGCATAAAATAACAAATTTGGGCGGAATGTTTGGAAGTATTACATCAAATTTCGATATAAATGCAGAAAATATTGAAAAATATACGGTTTCAAATTCGAATTTTAAAGGATGTATTGAGTTGGAAAATAGTTTAGCTGAAAATATTGGTGGTGTTATAGGAACTGCTGTACAAGCAGGAATAAGTAATATTTCATTTGAAGCTGAGAATTGTGATTCTGGATTGAATATTCAAACCTCAGGTTTGGATAAGAGCCAAGGTGGAAATGGATCGTTGGATGTTCTAGAGTATAGTATATTAAAAGTTGGTGGTGTAGTGGGTGGTTTAACTAATAGTATGCTTGAAAATATAAATTTGATAAATACGCTTCCGTCTATGCAATTAACGGGTGCATATTTGAATAGAGTCGGTGGCGTTGTGGGCGCTGCTTGGCTAAGTCGTATGAAAAATGTGCAATCTGAACAAAGTACAATAACATTAAATGTTAAAAAGAATAGTAATGAAAATGAACTTGGAATTGCATTTGTTGGTGGATTGACTGGCAAGTCAGCTAATACAAAATATTCAAAAGTAAATAATAAAACGAGCCTTGATATCAAGGCTGAAAACACAGAATTTCCAAAAAATATTCAATATGTTGGTGGACTATTTGGCTCAATG
>JAGBXG010000105.1 GCA_017629415.1 Pseudomonadota bacterium
AGTCATGCACCATACACCCGGTAGGATTCGAACCTGCGACCCTCGGATTCGAAGTCCGATGCTCTATCCAGCTGAGCTACGGGTGCAAAAAAAGGGTGGGTAACGGGGCTCGAACCCGTGGCCTCAGGAACCACAATCCCGCGCTCTACCAACTGAGCTATACCCACCATTCTGAAGGACTCCGTTTGGTGTCCCGTCGAACGAGGCGGCTTATACGCGCCGAACTTAATCCCGTCAACAAGTTTTTTCAAAATATTTTTTTTATTTTAAGCATCATGGACGACCATCAGAAAGCCTAATTCATAGTCATAAATGACGGTCATCCTTTCTGCAGTCAAACCCTATCCCATTGCGCAGGATACCTGGTTTCAAATTCCAATAAGATTTTCAAAAGACGCGCATCCAAAAACGCGCAAGCGCATTTTCTGATATGCGCAGGTACACCGTAATATGCCTCGGCGACAGCGCCCGTAATGGCCGCCAAAGTATCGCTGTCACCGCCGATAGAAATGGCATTGCGAATCGCATCCTCAAAACTGGTGGACTCAAAAAATGCTTCAAGTGCCTGAGGCACAGTCTCTTGGCAGGTTTCATTAAACGGATAAGTATCCCGGATCGCATCTAAGGTAAAATCGAGCTTATAATAATGATTTACAATATAATCCCGAATTTCCGTCAGACTGCGCCCCACGCGAGCCAGATATACTGCCACTGCAGTTGCTTCAGCTCCCTTCATGCCTTCCGGATGATTATGGGTAACTTTGGTCACAGCTCCCGAAAGTACTGCTGCCTCCGCAATGGAGTTTGCAACATAACCGCATCCGCTGACACGCATGGCTGCTCCATTGCCATAGCTGTTATAAGGTTGCGGATTGTCAGAATACATCCAGTGATAAAAAGAACCACCATAACCACTATGGGGATAAGGACGCCCAATGCGCTGCATGGATTTGACCGCCATATCACTTAAATCACTATAGTCTGGCTTGCAATGAAGCAAAGCATCACATACAGCCAAAGACATGATGGAATCGTCAGTGAAGAAACACTTAGGCGTAAAAAACTCAAAATCTTTTGCTCTATAATTATCCCACTCAAATCTAGAACCAACGATATCGCCAATGATTGCTCCGATCATCTTCTCTCCTCGTTTTTTCAATCATCATATTCATACAGTTCACTAAAATCTTAACAATCCATCCCATCTCCCCCGCGAAAACCGTCCATTCTCATGTGGATTCCAAGGGGCTTGAGCCCCTTGGCGAGGTTTGGGGCAAAGCCCAAAAGAAATTTGCGAATTTCAAAGGGTTCAGATATGCCTCACATGGACTTACGTGCGAAACGGCGTCTCAAGATTCCTGTTACCCCAAGCGCACCCAATAAAAGTCCCCAGGGCGCATGACGCGGCACATTCAATGGGCTAGCAGCACAGTCATCAGAAACATAGGCACCGCCCATGTCTTCATATTCATTTCCGTCATCAGCATTGCCGTCGTTATCTTCGGAGGGTTCCTGTTCTTCGTCCTGACCGGGTTTGACGTCTGAACTGCCATCGTTTTCACCGGCTTCCCCGTCAATCTCTGTTCCGTACGGCACCACCTGGATTGCATCGAATACGAGACGCTTGCCGTTGTTTTCGTCATATGTTTCACCGGAAGCATCCATCAGACGGACATATTGATGCACACCTGCCGTCAACGCATAATCTCCAATCTTAAACCAGCCGGATTTTCCTTCAAGATCAATGCCGTAATGATGCGATTTGCCCGAAGCTCGCACTTCATAAGGCGCATGATTGGAAACATTGCCGACACCACTTTCGATATAAGCATAAATCGTATAACTGCCGCTCTTTGTAACTTTCAAATTCCAGGTACCGACAGCACTCGGCATGCCATCTGTCACATAAGCATAGTACAAATGATTGTTATGCCCATATCCCGAAAGCTCAGACCATCTGTCTGAAACTTCACGCACAAAGCAAGGATCCATATCATCGATAATCGTCGAAGGCCGGCCATCGATTTCGGTCAGACATTCAGCAGGAATGCCCTCAATATCGCCACTCCAAGATCCTTCATTTTCCTGGCAAATGCCATCCATACAGACATAGCCGTCGCCACAAACCTGCGGTTCTGCAGGCCATTCCAGGCAGGCATCATCATCATATTGACCACAAGCCCGTGCTCCGTCAGCATCACACTTGCCCTCACCGGCCTTGCATTCGTCGCTGCAATCCGTCGAAAGCGCAGAACAAGCACCGTTGACGCAAACTTGTGTATCACTACAGGCCGTCACCTCGGACCATTCCAAACAGCCGTCGCCATCATGCTCACCGCAAACGCGATACCCATCCCCAGAGCATTCACGCATGCCATCGGCCTCACAACCGTTCGTACAAGTCGTCACACAGGCACCCTTGTCACAAACCTGCGAACCGCAATCCACAGGCGAACTCCAAACTGTGCAGCCATTGCTGCCCTTCTGACACGTCTGAACGCCATTTCCGGAACACTGTTTGGCGCCTTCAGAACATGCATTGCTGCACGATGCCACACAAGCTCCATTCTCGCACTTCTGATTGCTGGCACAAGCCGAAACCGAACTCCATGCCGTGCAGCCATTGCTGCCCTTCTGACACGTCTGAACACCATTTCCAGAACACTGCTTGGCACCGGCAGTACATGCATCGGTACAAATGACGGCATCCTCAAACTTGATGGCATCAAAAACAACACGCTTGCCATTCTTATCTGTATAAGGCTCACCCGAAGCATCTGAAAGCTTCACCCATTGATCGCCGCCAGAAGCAAACGTAAACTTACCCAGCGAAACCCAGCCGGATTTTCCGCTTAAATTGACCGAAACTTTCGTTTCTTTGCCGCCGGCACGAACCGTATAAGGCGCTTTTTCACTGACCGCGCCAACCCCCGACTGAATATAAGCAAAAACTTCATAAGTCCCGGCTCGCGTGACATTCACCGTCCAGGTACCGACAGATTCTGCCGCCTTATCCCAGACATACGTGTAATACAAATGGCCGTCATGGCCGCTGCTCACCTCATACCAGGACGAACTCGACGAACGGCTGAAACAGGCATCCTTATCATCAATGATCGTCCCAGACTTGCTCAGCTTTGTCTCGCATTTTTTCTCGGTCACACAAGTGCCGGTCGCCTGCTCAATATTGATGTCAGAACCATAGAAAAACTTGGCAATATTTTCCCATTGCCAGCCATTATTTGCCAAACATGTTGCGCCATTCTGCGCCATACAGCCGCGATTGGCATAATTCTTGGCATTCACCCATCCCAGTGATGTCTGCGTC
>JAGBXG010000106.1 GCA_017629415.1 Pseudomonadota bacterium
AGCTTTGATGAGATTGACGGCATCTGGATCCATGTGTTGGAACCGAGGACTTGAGTTTACAATTTCTTTGAGTGTTTTTCTATCTCGCGAGGCTTTGATGCAGGTAAAAACTTCGCGAAGCGAGGTATCTAAAAGCTTGAGTTGATGATCGGATAAGGTGTGTGGATCGAGAATGACAATGGGGTAATCGGGCACAAGTGCTTTTATCTGGGGCGTTTTGATATCAAAAAGCTCATGCAGACTGCGCGGCCCATCCCAAGGTTGGGTACCGAAATAACAGACCACAGTAATCACCGGCTTAAGTTTGGTGTGTTTGGGTACGCCGGTTAAAAATCGGTCTTTAAGTTTGGGCCATTGTTGAGCTTTGAGAAACTCCATTTGAGTATGTAATGTCATCGCATCGTAAATCATCACGCGAGCCGGCATAAATTCATCGACATGCGCTTGATTTTCAATCCCTAAAACCATGTAATCGGCTTCATCATCTGTGCCGCAAACACAAGTTTTGACGATATCGCGCGAGAATTGGGCCAGCATTAACGCTTTTCTCTGTTTACGGTGTTTGCGTTCGCGTTTTGTTTCTCCGTGGGCTGGCAGCCTTTGGACAAACAGATTTTGAGGATCCATGGGTTTGATATCACGTATGGGCTTTTGTGCATTGTGAAACACAAGCTTGAAGATATCTTGAAAAACTTGGGGTTTTTGAACAAAGACCTTGCTCGTACTGTCGATTTTTCCCATTGCGGGACCTCCGTTGGGCTTTGAAGGCACCATCTCTTGTCACCTGACAAGTGATGGTACGCTTTGACATACCGTGTGATGCCAACCCAGATCCCGTTGTGACGATTTTTTTTAATTTTTTTTATTTGTAAGGTTTACGCAAAGGCGCAAATCACTACCGCAAAGGTGCCTTTTTGCATCAAAAACGTCAGTAATCAGTACTCATTAAACTGACGAAAATCGCCCATGATTGCGGGATTTCAAAGGGGCAAAGCCCCGGCTTTATTCAAGAAAAAAGGATTACATTTTATAGTGATAGGGAATGAGGATGTTTTTTTGTTGTGCCTGGGTTTGTGGGGGGAAAGGGGGAGCAGGGACAGCTTTTTGTGCGGATGTCAGGGCTGCTTGATCGAGGATGGGATATCCGGAGGAAGTTTTAATGCGTGCCTGAATGAGTGTACCATCGCGTCGGAGTTCCAAAATGACCCATACGGTGCCGGTGAGTCGGAGTTTTTTGGCCATTTCGGGGTAATGTCGGCGGCTTTTGAAGTGCGCGGACAGTTGGCGTGTGTATTCGCGCCATATTGCAGATTCGTCTTGGGATGATGGAGCAGGGGAGTCTGAGGGGGGGGGAGTTTGTGTACCGGCTGGTGGTGGAGTCGTCGCAGAGCTTGAAGGTTTTAAGTTTGCGGTGTTGATTTGTGGGCTTCCTGAAGCCTGTTCGTGTGCAGTTTTTTGTTCTGAAGCCTGAGCGTGTGCAGGTTTTTGTTCCGCAGGTACAGGTGAATCGATGACATCGGGTTGTACAGGGGGAGTGGGAGGGATATCTGGTGTTTTTTCAGGTTCTGGGGGGAGTTCGGGCCGGGATTCTGGGATAATATTAACGGCATCCACGCTAGGTATTTTGGGGGCAGAAGTCGGAGGTTCAAACTGAATATCGGGAACCAGGGCTGGTGTTTCTGTCGTCGATTCAAAAGGATCTTCGAGCATATCGGCGGCAGGAGGAGCTTCCGCAATCGATTCTTGGTAGAAGACGGCCACAGGCGTGACGGACATACGCAAGTGTTCTGTGGGAACAGGGGTAACCAGGCGCATCGATAAAGTGTCGGAAACCCAAAGGAGAGCTGCCGCAATGAAAATTGCATGGATGAACAGGCTGATGGGGAGACAGTGCCACCATTTTACTTTTGATGGCGCCACTGCATGTACTCCCAGTCTTGAATCAGGGCACGGACTTGAGGATCCTGAGTCGGATGATGAATCGTTGAACGATAGATGCCCGTGGGCACAAATGTACTGTCGTCTTTGATTTGGGTATCAATTGGGGTCATGCCGTGATCGGGCATGACAAAAATCTCCTGTTGATGTGGATAACAGGCGTTGACGGCATCGCGCCAGGCCGAGCGTGATTCAAATTCCCATGTAACGCGGCTGCCGTCAGGATAACGATGAGATATGGCCGAAGGGGTATAAGGTGACCCAATAAATTGCAAAACCGGGGCTTCAGTGGCTGCGATTTGAGCTTTACCCGGAGGTGCCGTCAGCTCTTTGAGAATAATTTGGCGCAAGTCAACGTGTGTCAGCATGCCAGGGATATCATGACGCGCCCCGTGAACAAGCATGACGGCATGCGTCATTGCATCTTGAATGGCAATGCCATGACCGAGCAAATAACCGTCATCAAACAGCGATTCGCCGTGATCGCTGATAAAAATGACGAGGGCATCGTCGAGCATTTGCTTTGAATCTAGCGCACGAATCAGGCGGCCGGCAGCCCTATCGAGATGGTGGACTTGATTGGCATAGGTATGCCAAAGGCGCGGGCGTGTTTCGGCGGCAATCTCGGTGCGCTTGATATGCCGATCGTTCAGGACACTTGGGTTATCCTGCTGATAAGGAAAATGCGGATCCTGATAAAATACATATAAAAACAGGGGGTGACTGGGATCATATTTTTCCAAAAAGGGTTCCAGTTCATCCATCAGTACGCGTGCCGGTACTGTGCCGTAACCGTTGACATGGCTGGTGATAAAACGCGGATCCACAACGGTGTCGCCGGCACGGTTCCAGCCCAAACTTTCGTCAAATTTTTCATCGAGCAGGCTTTCGCCGCTGAAGGCTGCGGTGTGATAGCCGAGTGCTTTGAAATCGTCGACCAGAGAGTGACCGGGCTGATAAAAACTGCCCCAAAACGTCTGGGTGACGCTGTTTTGGGTAAAACCGCGTGTGGCAAAAGCCCCGTCAATGCGCAAAGCCCCGTTTGCCTCAAATTTTTTGAGCTCGGGCATGACGGGCTGGCCCTGGATTTGGGCATCAAGCATGTCATGGCGAACGCTTTCCATGAGTACGACAACGACATGGCGTCGATCGGCAATGCTCTGATTGGCGCCCGTGTCCATGAGATCAGTGCGCTGTTGTGCATATTCTGGGATTTCGGCGG
>JAGBXG010000107.1 GCA_017629415.1 Pseudomonadota bacterium
CCTCAAAGAGTTCAATGACAGCATCGAGCAATTTATCGAGTCCTTTATTATTTTTTGCACCAGTTGGAACAAATCAGACCCGATCTCATGACGCCTGAAACGCATGCCGTTCTGCTGTCTGATGCATTAAACCATGCACAATATAAGATGGCATCTTCGCGACTGGATCAGCTCGATATTGCCCAACTTTCAGAAGACCTTAAAAATCGATTCATGCCAGTGATTGCCAATGCTGCCGTCCAACTCTTCGGCAGGGCTGATTTGTCGCAAGCCGTGTGCTTTCGCGAATCACCGGCTATGCATTTGACATTGCCAAAACTTGCCTGGATCCAGGCTTTAGATATCCCCAAAGTGAAAGGTTTGATTTCAGGGCATCTGATGACCTTATGGCTCATGCAATGTGATGATGATGCCATCAGTACACGCCTGGCCGATTTATGGCTGAATTATCCGGCAGATCCCAATCTGCACAGTCTGACAGATGCATTGCTCAAGAATATAGAAACTCATCGCAATATTCTGCTCGGCATCCGTATCGCAAAAACCATGGGAAAGCTTGACGGCAAAGCACGTGAAACATTTCAAAAACAATATGGTTTAAGACTGTTTTCGTCTCTCTTTGAGGCCGGATTATTAGCTTTAGACATCGCTCCAAGTCTTACCATTCAAGCTTTAGAAGCTGCAGCTCCATTTGCACCGACAGCTCGCGAAATGGAACTCCACTTTTATTTAGGACGTTCCTACGCAGCTTCCCAAAACGGCACAAAAGCTCGCCAGATCTGGGCTCAAATGATCGATAAAGACCCCAAAGCTTCATGGGCAATGAAAGCGGCTTATCTCTCGATTCTCTCTTTCCAAAAAGCGGGCAAAAAATCTGAAGCTCAGGCACTTTTTAAACGAATGGAAGCTGCTGGTCACGAAATGCTTGAGCTGCATGGACTAAAATTCTGATCCTTTGGATTCCATACTTTTTTATTGAACGTGCGCTATGCCGGATAAATCCGGCATACGCGGCACGCAGCACGGCTATGTCCAAAATGGACATACGCCGTGCTTTTTTATGCTGTCAGTACACCCATGTCCGGAAGAAGGCCTTCGGAAAAAGATTGCACTGCCGTTTAGAAGCAAATCCCCTCATCGGTCAAAATCCAATAATTAATTCCGCTGGTCGACGGCATGCAAGTATAAGTCATTCCCATGTCACCCTCACAAATTGTCTCCGTAAGATTCACGAGCGAACAAGCATCTGGCCCAAGTGGATCGAAACAACCCGCTAAATCCATACCATCCCAATAGCCATTGATGATTTCTGTGCAGAAGGTTCCGCCATAGCATTCTTCCTGCCGATCTTCATAACCATCTACACACCAGACTGGCGCACCATCAAAACAATATTCTGAAAATGTTGCTTCGTTACACGCGGCTTTAAAGAAGGGAGTACCCAATTCCACATCACAGGAAGACAGCGAAAAAGCCAAAAAGCATAACGACAAAAGTAAAAGTACGTTTTTCATAAAAACTCCCGAAGTAGGAAAAAACAAGGCTGGCAAAAGGATAAGCCGACAGAGATAAAAAACTCATTCGTTACAGAATAACAAAATTGACTTTCCTCTGTCATGAAGAATCATCCATGATGATGCGTTCTGCTTTGCCCAAAAATCCTTGATTTCACGTAACACTCTAGCGTAAAAACCTTGCGTTTTTTTCGTCTCTTGGCCAAATTCACACAAATTTGTGCATTGGCTTGAAATCTTTGATCAAACATTAGGATATCTATGCAATCAGGTCTCGTTCAGAAACTCAGCCCGGGGTTGAAAGGTGCGCATCGCCGTTATCTTCGCGGTCTTGCCCATGCCCTGCGTCCCATCGTACAAGTCGGTCAGGCCGGCGTCACAGAAATGGTCATTCAACAGCTCGACAGAGCCCTTTTTGACCACGAACTCGTCAAAGTCAAAGTCGTCAATACGTACACCGGTGCCATCGAAGACGTCGCCATCGCTTTGACCGAAGGCACTAAAAGCGCCTGTGTCCAGCAGATTGGCCATATCTTGCTGTTTTACAAAGCCAATCCCGATGAACCCAAGATTGACCTGAAATCCGTCAAAGTAAAGGAACAAGATTGAGATGTTGCGAGTAACTGTCGATGAGCGCTGGCCAAACGCAAGGCAGGTGGGGCGCATTGCCGATGTCATTAAAAATGGCGGTCTCGTTGTTTATCCAACCGATACAATTTATGGTCTCGGATGAGATATGATGCAGAAAAAATAGGTTGAACGCGTTTATCAAATGAAAGGCAAAGACCGAAAACATCCGCTGTCGTTTATTTGTCCCGATCTTAAAAATATCGCCAAATATGCGGTTGTTTCTAACATCGCTTACCGCCTCATGAAGCGCATTTTGCCCGGCGCTTATACGATTATTTTGCCGGCATCTCGCGAGGTTCCGCGCTTGATGATCAGCAAATCTGCTACCGTCGGGATCCGCGTTCCCGATCATCCCGTCACGCGCATGCTCGTCGAGTCTCTCGATAATCCCATCATTACAACATCGGTGCCTTCCCCGGAACATGTGCAGTTCAGCGATCCCGAAGATATCGCACACCGACTGCCGTTCCTCGATGGCATCATTGACTGCGGGCTTATTGCCCCAGAACCTTCGACTATCATCGATCTGACGACCGATGTCCCGCGTCTCATCCGCTTGGGCAAAGGGCCTATCGATGCTATCCCGGATCTCGTGACCGACGAGGATTAAATCTCAAAAAAGACCTGAATCATGCTGGTTCGGCTTGCGAGCAAAGCTCGCATTGGGGGTTGGCGCGTATTTGCATTGAAAATAGCGCCGTTGGGGGCTTGGCCCCCTCCAAGCAAAAAATTCATTATTCAAGGATTCCTAAGTCTTAAAATATCATGCAAAGCACTGTCGTCTTTGCGAAACCATCTCATCACATAAAGGCAAAATCATGAACGATCGCTATGAAATGAATGTGAACCTTGCTCAGATGCTCAAGGGCGGCGTCATTATGGACGTTGTCAATGCCGAACAGGCCAAGATTGCCCAGGAAGCCGGTGCCGTTGCCGTGATGGCTCTTGAGCGCGTTCCCGCCGATATCCGCAAAGAAGGCGGCGTGGCCCGTATGAGCGATCCCGCGCTTATCGAAGAAATTAAGGCAGCCGTGACGATTCCTGTCATGGCCAAAGCGCGTATCGGTCACTTCGTCGAAGCCCAGATTCTCGAAGCCCTCGACATTGATTACATTGACGAAAGCGAAGTTCTCACCATGGCCGACGAAGACAATCATATCGACAAACATCAGTTCAAGATTCCCTTTGTGTGCGGTGCTCGCGATCTCGGCGAAGCCTGCCGTCGTATCCAGGAAGGCGCCGCCATGATTCGTACCAAAGGTGAAGCCGGTACAGGCGATGTCGTCGAAGCCGTCCGTCACATGCGTACCATGAACCGCGAAATCGCCGAACTCTGCGGACTTACCGACACCGAAGTCTATTCCTTCTGCAAAATTCACGGCATTTCCGTCGATCTGGCTTTCAAAATTCGTGAACTCAAACGTCTGCCGGTCGTCAATTTTGCTGCCGGCGGCATCGCCACCCCCGCTGATGCAGCACTCATGATGCAACTCGGATGTGATGGTGTTTTTGTCGGTTCCGGTATTTTCAAATCCGGAAACCCCGCCAAACGTGCTCGCGCGATCGTCATGGCCGCCGCACACTACAATGATGCCAAACTCCTTGCTGAAGTCTCCAAAAACCTCGGCGAACCCATGGTCGGCATCAATTGCGATGACCTCGGCTCGGATGCACGCTTGGCCAAACGCGGTATCTAAAATATGAACAAAACGATTGGCGTACTGGCCCTTCAGGGCGGCTACAGAGAACATGGCGCGCATCTCCGCGAATGTGGTATCGAACCGATTTATGTCAAAAATCCTGACGAACTCCAAAATTGCGCGGGACTCATCATGCCAGGCGGCGAATCAAGCTGTCTGCGCCGTCTCCTGCGCGGCTTCGAACTCGATACGGCTATCATCGACGCCGTCCAAAACAATAATCTGCGCATTTGGGGCACTTGTGCCGGTGCCATTCTCTGCGCAAACGAAGTCGTCGGCGAAGCCCCATGCCTTTCGCTCATCGAAGCCAGCGTCGAGCGCAATATCTTTGGCTCACAGCTGGCCAGCTTCTGCGAAAACGTCATCGTCCCCGGCGTCTGCGATACGCCGGAACGGCTTGTCTACATCCGCGCACCCGGCATCCGCCGCATCTGGGGTTCAACACGCTTGTTGCACAGCTCGCATGATGTCATCACCGCCGCCGAAAACGAAAATATCCTCATCACGAGTTTTCATCCCGAACTCTCCGGCACGCGCGCTTTCCACCAATACTTCATCAAAAAATGCGGCCTCGAACCCATCGATGCCCGTACCTCCGAATGGCAACGTACAAACTGGATGATCCACGGGTAACCACATTGCCGGGGCGTTGCCCCGGACCCCACTAACGGGCACGGTGTACGCAAAGTTCTTTTGGGGCTCCGCCCCAAAC
>JAGBXG010000108.1 GCA_017629415.1 Pseudomonadota bacterium
GTGAAACCGCCATGGGAATGGCACTAGGCTGCGCACGCCTGTTCAAAACAGACTGGGCAATCTCTACCACAGGATATGCAGGCCCTGGCGGCGGTGACAGCGCACACCCTGTCGGCACGGTATACATCGCCATCTATTCGCCGCGATGCCAAAAATCCGGAATCTGGAAATTCCGCTTTGAAGGCACTCGAAAAGAAATCATGAAACAAGCTTCAGAACAAGCGCTGACTCAGCTCAACCTTATGCTGAGTTAAGTCACTTGTAGAAAGCTTGTATTTCCGAACATCCAAGCTACATACGAGCATATCTTGAGCCGTTTTTTGTTAATAAGCTGAAGATAAGAGGTTTCAAACAGGGGGCAAAGCCCCCTGCGGCGCTTTTTGCGCAGCGTATGCCGCTTGCGGCATAGCTCGCAATTGCAAGGCGTATGGAGCCCGTCAGGGCGACATAGCCGAGCGCAAATACGCGCCTACCCCCCATGCGGGGACACCCCGCAACACCCCGCCGGGGCGTTGCCCCGGACCCCACCAAAGGAGCTAAGCCCCTTTGGAAACCCACAATACAAAACACTTTTTACCCCCTATAAAACATCAAAATAAGTATTTGGTGAAAAAAACTTGACTTAAATGGCTAGATAAGGCTAGTTTGCGCCGTCTTTTCGGGGCGCAAAAAATTTGCGTCTTGATCTTTCTGCCTGCGAGGCAGGTGTTATTCAGTTTTCGATTGAGGTTTTGAAATGTACGCTGTGATACGCACAGGTGGAAAACAGTACCGCGTCAGCCAGGACGATGTCCTTCGCGTTGAATCGCTGAAGGCCGATGTCGGCTCCGCTGTTAAATTTGAAGTGCTCGCTATTGGCGAAGGTGAAGATCTTCGCGTTGGCAAGCCGTTGGTTGAAGATGCAAACGTGACCGGCACAGTCATTCGTCATGCTCGTGCTCGCAAGGTTATCGTTTACAAATTCCGTCCGAAAAACTATTCCCGTAAGAAGGGTCATCGTCAGGCCTATACGGAAGTCCGCATTTCTATCGCCTAATTCGCGCGCGGAAAACGTCAGGAGATTAAACAATGGCTCATAAGAAAGGTCAAGGTTCAAGCCGTAACGGTCGTGACAGCAACCCCCAATACCGTGGCGTAAAGCTCTACGGTGGACAAGCTTGTCGTGCCGGTAACATCATCGTCCGTCAGCGCGGCACCCAGGTTCACCCGGGTAAAAACGTCGGCGTCGGCCGCGATTGGACAATCTTCGCTCTCGTCGATGGCACCGTCAGTTTCGAAACTTACGGACGTGGCCTCAAACGCGTCAGCGTCATTCCTGCTGAAGTTTAATAACAAAGCAGTTTGCGTTCTCATTTGAGAACGCAGTTTATGAGAACACAAAAGGCGTCGCATATTTTCACTGCGATACTTTTTGTGTTTTTTTGTATTTTATCCAACCCAAGGCTTTAACGTCGGCATCCCCCCGACACTCAGTCACAAGGTCATAAAATGAAATTTGTCGACGAAATCAAAGTACAAGCAACAGCCGGTAAAGGCGGCGACGGCGCAGCCACATTTCGACGTGAAATGTATGTCCCACAAGGCGGACCTAACGGCGGCGACGGCGGAAGAGGCGGCAGCGTCATACTCGTCGGAGATGACGGCTTCAATACCCTCAGCCACCTGCGCTTCAGACGCTTCTTAAAAGCTAAAAATGGCGTCCCCGGCGGAAAAAATAAAATGAACGGTAAAGCCGGTGACGACTGCATCATCAAAGTTCCCGTAGGCACCCTGATCTTTGACGATAATACCAATGAACTCGTCGGAGATATCACAAGCCATGGTCAGCGCGTTGTCGTCTGTAAAGGCGGACGCGGCGGACGCGGCAATACCCATTTTGCCACCTCCACACATCGCTCTCCACATGTCGCCGAACGCGGCAGACGCGGCGAAGATAAAACCCTCCGCCTCGAACTCAAAATGCTCGCCGATATCGGATTACTTGGATTCCCAAGCGTCGGAAAATCCACGTTTATTTCAACGATTTCTAACGCAAAACCCAAAATCGCCGATTATCCGTTTACAACATTAATTCCAAATCTCGGGGTTGTCACCGTTCATGATGAAGTCAGCTTTGTCGTCGCAGATGTCCCCGGACTTATCGTCGGCGCAAGCGAAGGAAAAGGACTCGGACTCGACTTCCTTAAACACCTCGAACGTACACGCTTGCTCGTCCACCTCATCGAAGTCACCTACCAACTCGAAGGCGCAGAAACCGACCGCGATCCCCTCGAGGATTTCAAAAAGCTGAATCAAGAACTCGCTTATTTCAGCGAAGATTTGGCCCAAAAACATCAAATCGTCGTTCTGAACAAATGCGACGAACCTTACGTCGAAACCGAAAAAGATCGACTTCGCGCAGAATTTGAAAACATGGGCTATGAATTCCATGCCATCAGCTGCCAATCGCATGAAGGTCTCACAGAACTTCTTCACTCTTTAGCCCGTCACTTCAGAGCCGCAGTTGCCGCCGAAAAAGCCGCCGAAGCTGAAGCCGCTCAAAAAGCTCAATCCAGCGTGAATTTTGAAGATTAAACGTTAAAAAAATTCCACGTCCATATTAAAAAGGGCAGAAACTCAAACCATGAGTTCTGCCCTTTTTTATGATGTATGCTTTTCAGCCATGACGATTTGAAATGTGACTTCGGGTGCTGTATCTGCGCCAAGCATGCACCATCCCTCAACTGTTTGTCCAGGTTCTAGTTTGAGCGGATCGTCATCACGCCATGTTCTCTTCGCTTGCAAAATACAATACTGCGGTATGACTTCGTCCGTTTTCATCAGAATATGTTCATAAGTCTTCAAACCGCGATGAGTCAGCGTCAAATGTGCGGCAGTATATCGGCTGTTTCCCGTCAAAGACACAGATGTCAGACGATTGAGAACGTACTCCACATCGTTCTCAAACTCCTCAGCAAGACGGTGCTGAATCGTATTGGCAGCTTCAAAATGCGAAGTCATTTCATCACAAAGCCCGCGATTCTGCACACAGGCAATGCTGAGCAATTCAAGGGCATCATCGAGTTGCCATGATTCAAGTTTTTTCCAAAAATCAGAGATTTGAATGGGCGTGGCATAACTGTCAAAGATGTTGGAACGCATGAGATACTGCTTTTTATCATTCTTTGCAGGTTCAACCGTAATCTGAATTGTTCTCGTTTTGGATGCCCCATTAAAATGTTTATCAAAAGCCGCCTCCCAAGCCTTTTCCATGTCAAGATTTGACATTCCTGACATCATTTGAATGGGAGGCACATTCGGAACATACGGCAGCGTTTGCTGGAATGTGAACATGATATTTCCAGCACTATCTGTTTGTTTAAAGACAGCATTTATATCGGGTTCACAAACCGTATGATGAGCAATAAATTTGGCAACCGCTGTCATTTTAGGACGCATTCGTGGCGGAATACGTTTCTCAAGCCGTTTTTGAACAAATTGAATGGCATCGAGTTCTTCCGACTTAAGAAGATGCTGATATTCACGCCATAGATGCCAGCTCGGGAATGCACCTCTGCTGTATCGACAGAGCATTTGAGCGTTATCTTGAGCTATCCAGGCATCTAACGCGTGATTGGCATTTCCCTCTGACAGAGGCACTGGCTCCTGTTTCTGGCATGAACTCAGACAGAGGCACAAGCCCAAACATATCCACGTTCTTATGCCTCTGATTATCATATTTTTCTTACGGCACAACGACATCGACAGTATCATAATGTGCCAATTCTTCTGAAGTTGCACGCACTGTGCCATGGCAAGATGTCACTTGGCACTGATAGATATCAACTTTTCGGTTCAGACCGCGCAAAACAGCCTTCGCACCTTTTTGAACTTTGTTTTTGCTTCCAATGCCACTGATTTTAATATCGCACAGATCACTGCCACGCTGTGTCACAAGCACGACAGTACCTTTGACAGTCTTATCAGTCGGTGAAATTTCATCATCAGATGCTGCGGCTTTTGGCTTGCAGCATTTTTGACCTGATTTGCACTTATCAGCTGGCACACAGGAGGAACGTCGAGAGGTTTTGGGCGCGTCATCCGTAGGTTCAGCAACGATTTCAGGCTCCGGCATCGGAGGCGGCGGCACTTCAAAATCTGCTTTCAATGTATAGCTGCTTTTCCCTTCACTGGCACGCACGGCAATGAAATATCTGTCTGCATTGACATCAAATTTGATGAAATCATAGACATTTTGAGATGTATTGCTGGACAATTCATGAAGTGTTCTTCCGAAACCGTCCATGACAGAGATTTGCATTTTCGTTTCAGCAGGTTTGTCGACAAAGATACTGACACCAATCAGTCCTTTTTCAGGTGGAGTAAAATAGAACCAGTCTTCGTGATCGCCTTCGATAGCAGAGATTTCATCCACTTTATTCGTATTCACCAGAAGCTGTGAAGCAGAATCTCGGGAACCATCGTGCCCAGTATTGGAATTGTATTCGATTTCCTTACTGCACGATGCAAAGTTCATCAACGCAGTAACCGCGAGAATGCAGATGAGAGATTTTTTAAACATATTGCCAACTCCTGGGAGGAAGATATGGTTAAAAGATGTTTGAGCATGGGGAGCATTATCATCGTCGGCTCCCTCCACGCGCTCCGACGACTTTGTATAGCACCCTTCTGTAAAGTATTGAAAAATACGGATTACGAAAGAAACATGCCAGTCGGAGAAAACTTTATTTATCTTTGAAATCATGAACAAAAAAAGATCCCGGCATGCCGAAATCTTTTTTTGTGGTACTAAAACTTGTTGTGACTGTTATTCTGGGGATTTTACGACAAAGCGCGATGCTTTTTTAATATCTTTGGCGCTTGCATTAGTCACGGCAATACAGCTGTTTTCCAGAATTTTTTCGACTTTAAATCTTCCGCCTTCGAGGATTTCGCCGTCAATATAGATTTCGCCGACAGCCCCTTCATGGACGCCTTGCGCATGTCCAACGTTTAATTTAATTTGCGCGCCTTTTTTCTTGCCGGTAACCGACATGATTTCGGCTTCAATTTTTTTATGTCTGCCTTTGATATCACTGCAGATAGGTTTGATGGCAGCTTTTTCGTTGGATACAGCTGACGTTTTTGAATTCAGTCTTTTGACTTCTGAGGAGGAATAGCCACCGCCGCTTGAAGTATTGACGACGGTAGGTCCAGCCTGCCCGCCAGGTGCAGCGATACCGCCGGCCGCTGCCGTAGGCAGCACAGCGCCGCCAGCTGCAGCTGTAGGCAACGCGACACCGCCAGCCGCACCGCCAGGCAAAGCCGCAGCACCGCCGCCAGCAGCACCGCCGCCAGATGCGCCGCCGCCAGATTTACTGGCTTTAGCATTGGCTGCAGATTCCGATTCAAAATCGAGATACGCTTCAAACGTTGGCGCAGTTGTCGGCGCAACAAAACCGTCATAATTTTCTTCAAATCTGACGTTAATCGAATAAATCGATTGTCCGCTTTCAGCACTGACTTTGATGAAATGCAAACCAGATTCAGGTGTAAATCCCTTCACTTCCCCCGTGGCACCGCCGGAATCACGTCTTTGCACTTCAATAGGGATGCCAAATCTGTCGTAAATCCCGATTTCGACATTAAAAACGGCCATGGGATCATCCCAAAATGTATTGACCGTAATATTTCCGGGCGACGGAACAAAAAGCATTTTCCAGTCAATTTCATCGCCAGCTGTCGGATAAATTTCATCGTTGGTGACTTCTTCGATGGCGATTTGAATAGCCCCAGAGCGCAGCGCATCTTCGTCAAGTTCAGTCGTACAACCCGCAGCAAAAGTGGCCGCAGCCAAGATTCCCAGGAAAGCATTTTTTGTGAATTTTTTCATATTCGGCACCTGATGAGATATGAAATGTCCAAACTTTGAAATATTTAACAAGAACATGTGACTGTGTCAAAGATGGTATCGGAGATAGCACCTGAAACGCTGTTTTACGGGGCGTTGCGGGGCTTGCCCCGCATAGGGGGTAGGCGCGTATTTGCCGCGCGGCTATGTCGGCCATTCCGGCCTCCATACGCCTTGCGTTGCGCGTCTATTTTGCGGTGCAAAATACGCCGCGCAAATAGCGCCGCAGGGGGCGTTGCCCCCTAAAAAGCATGCAAAGCTCTAAGATTTCCTTGCCCATGATATGTCAAACAAAGGTTTTAATCCTGATGCATACCATCATCATTTTCTTCCTTCCTTTGTAAATCCTCTGCATGAAACGATTCACGCAAGGGAAACCGTTTGCCAAGATTGGTCAGCGTCAAAGGCTCGAATTCGTATGAAAGTCTCGCGTATTTATTACACGGAATCGCATGACAGTAGGCCAGCGCTGCGGCAGCCCTGCGATAACAATGAATATGCTCTTTGGGATGAATCAGCTTGTTATTTTCAAACAAAAGCGCGGTTTTGATGCTCAAAGGCTGTTTGTAAAGATGCGCATAATGCAGGATTTCACGCCCCAGCAAATCGATGGGAATAATTTGATGACCGCTGAACATCAGATGACGCGTCAATGCAATAAAAATGTTGGCGCTTGAACTGACAAACAACGGATAATTTCCAACATAAATAAGGTAAAGACCGGAAGCATATTTGGCTGGCAAAGCAGCGGAAAAGAAAGGCCCAAACCACTTAGCAACCCACTGACGCGGCCCTTGATAAGGGTCATTTTCAGGCGTTTCTATAGTTTCACTGTTTTCCGTTTCTGCAGAACCCGGCGCTGTAATCACGGGATTTTCAGCCAGCTCGTTCGGCAACCCTTTGTCATCAGGTCCAACGACAGCAAACTCTAAAACCTGACTGATTCCCACGTCTTTTTTTGCCATGACAGCCCCTTTAAGAAATCATTGGCCCATCCAACATACTATTCTTAAAAATGACTGAGACAGATAAATAATGCAATGATTAAATAGAATTAAGATTTTAAAGCACAGCAAAAAGGGTTTGCATCATGCAAAAAAAAACCGCTCCAAAGAGCGGTTTTTAAACATGAACTGACATTATGCCATTAAGCTGCCGGAGCTACAGGAGCGGCTGCCGGAGCTACAGGAGCGGCTGCCGGAGCTACAGGAGCGGCTGCCGGAGCTACAGGAGCGGCTGCAGGAGCTACAGGAGCGGCTGCAGGAGCTACAGGAGCGGCTGCAGGAGCTACA
>JAGBXG010000013.1 GCA_017629415.1 Pseudomonadota bacterium
GCATCGCAAACATGACCTTCGTATCTTCACCCTTGCTCTGAAGCTCAATAATAGACTCAGCATCCGCACGCGTCTCATTAACATGCGTACTCAGCAACTGCGTCAAAATCATCGTCTTCATCGAATATTCGCGAAGCGATTTCAAAGGATTATTGGCCTTGTCTTCAATCAGAAGAATCGATTCCGCAGATACCTCGCTTGAAATATCAAGCATGAAATTATAACGGCTGTAATTCGGGACAACGGTGTTAAAACCAGCTTCGCTGAAATTTCCTTCTGCCAGCTTATTAAAATCACTTGAGAACTTCTCAAATCCTGCAAGCTTTGACTCAACCGTATTTTTAATCACGCTAGCAATCGCTGACTTACGCGTAACTTCCGCCTTGTCGGCTGCACTTGATGCCAACGTAAAACCAATCGCCGCACCAATCAACGCTGCAACAAAAAAACCAACGCTGGCAATATAAACACGTCGATCCGTTCCAAGATCCTGAATCGCAGATAAGTTTTTCAACTCCTGCTCACTCACCTCACGAAGCTCAGGCTGATAATTATAATCATCAGGCTCTTCCTCGTAAATATCCTGAAACTCAACCTCTTCCTCAACCGGTTCACTGACCTGTGCCTGTGCGCCAAGTTTTGCTTTCAATTCGTCGTGATTACCAAAACCGGGATTATTGCTCGAAAAATTCAACATCCCCTCCTAAGCTGTCCTCTGTTGCCGTCAGCTGACGACGTGTTATCTAATTGATGACATGGCACGAAAAATTACATGCCGATACGCGTACGTACTTTACTTCACACTATTTTATGCGTCAAGCGGATTGAATCGCTGACGCGGTGTTTTGTATATGCCAGCTTTTCTGTGACGGCCAATTATTGAGCAAAATCCCAAAATGATACGTGAGCGTATTGAGCGCGAAGCGCGAAAAGCGAACGTACGCCGCGTATGGCAAAAGCCATAGCGGCGTATTCTGTCCAATCCGCTTAATCTGGGAGGACAAACAATTCGACGGGAATTGTCTGAAGTTTACCGTCGCGTCGAATTTTAACACTGACTTTATCGCCGGGCTGATGGCGATCGAGAGCGTTGTACAAGTCATCGTAACTGTTCACAGGCTCGTCATTGATACCGACAATAATATCGCCAATATACGTCCCGAGTCCGTTTGTCGTCAGTCCTTTGAGCCCGGCTTTTGCGGCAGGCGTTCCTTCGCCGACTGCACGAATAATGACGCCTTTGATGCCATGCTGTCTGGCCACATTATCGGCCAGTATGGAAATCCCGAGTCCGATTTGCTGTGCATGCCCCGTGCGGATAATCTGCGGCACTACGCGTTTGATGGTGGTAAACGGCACAGCGAAACCAATCCCCGCGCTTGCGCCGCTTTTAGAAAATATCATGGTATTCATGCCAATCAGCTGTCCGCTGGAATTTAAAAGCGGTCCCCCGGAATTTCCCGGATTAATGGAAGCATCTGTTTGGATCATATCGCGGATGGTGACGCCGCCATATCCGGGCTGATCTCGTCCGATGGCTGAAATCACACCGGTTGTCAGGGTATGATCGAGCCCAAACGGATTGCCGATAGCAATGGCTTTTTGGCCGACAGCCAGTTCATAACCTTCTTTTGGAACGGAAACCGGAATCAGTTCGGATGCCGGCGCATCAATTTTTAGGACGGCGATATCTTTTTTGGGCTCGCCGCCCACGAATTTTGCTGGATATGTTTTTTGATTGTACAGCGTGACCGAAAGACTGCGTGCGCCGTCAATGACATGGTAGTTCGTGACGATGTGGCCGGATTTGTCCCAGATAAATCCGGAACCGGAGCCTGCCTGCACTTCCATCGCGCGAGCCGTTCTCCAGTCACGCACGACCTGACTTTGTGTGACAAAGACGGTGCCTGGAGCCATGTCGCGGAAAATATCCACGGTATTTTGCTCATCTTCAAGGGCAAACTGGCGATCCCGCGAGGATGGTTTGATGGCCTTGCGAGCCGTTGAATTTGCCGTTTCATTCTCTCCGTTTCGAGCTGGTATCAGATCCGAGGATAGGTTCTGAACATAAAGCGGCACAGGTTTCTGAACGGATGACGCATCGGGGAGATACCACGCTTGAATCGATTCAGAGGGCTTATCCTGACACCCGCTGAGTGTCAGACAGAGCATTACCGGCAATATTCTATTCAGTTTTTTCATCATTTTCACTTTCTGCATTCCAAGACTCCACTTCTTCAACGGTGGGAACCTCAGCACACATGTCGATTGTATACTCCGATGTATAAACTTCGGCATCCACGTTTTCTACATTCCAGATTTCCACGGTTTGTGCACCAAAAGCAGCCATTTTTTTGCCGTTTGGAGAGAAGGCAATCTTGGAAATCGGAGTCAACCCAGGCGAACCGTAGAGTTCCAGAAGGTTTCCCAGCACATCAACGAGAAGTGTTCCCGATTGCATTCCTAAAGCTATGAGATTTTTTTCAGGATGGATGGCAACATCGCTGACTTCCATATTAACAGTATTCGTATCCCAATCCCCCGTATCCCAATCCCCTTCCTCTTTAGGATAGACCAGCGATGAGTCAGAACCGATAAATACCTGTTTGGATTTAACAAAAGCTGACAATTTTCCGTCATGCCGCACGCTAACCTGCTGAATATCCATAGATGTTTTCAACGGTGTTACACGTGCGGTGTTCCGCTCCCTCCAGTTGGCCACCTCAATGCTTAAATCGTCGCGCATGCGTCCGATTCCCTGCCCTGAAGAAGTCAGAAACAGCGGAAATGCATGTGACGTATTGTCATAAATATAATACGTATTCCCCTCAGAAACGGCATCCAGTTCATACCGATGCGTTCCTCCAAGAAGTCGCAGGGTATTGCTGTCACCGACGAATGCAATGTCCATGATTGTGACTTCCGGCAAGGTGAGACGTTTGCGTGTTTTACCGGTTTCGGTATCGAGCAGCCACAAGTCTGTGATAAAAATCGTAATCTGTAGATTTTTGAATCGTGACAAATGCAAGCAGATTTGCGGCATTATTCAGGGCAACACTGCGCACATGCTCGAGGAGAACAGGATACTGAGCCAGGCGCAAATCTTTTTGGTTGGCGATATTA
>JAGBXG010000109.1 GCA_017629415.1 Pseudomonadota bacterium
CTGAATCAGAATGTTAGAGTTTGATCGAATTTCTTAACGCTTAATTTGGTTTTCATTTTTCTGCCCATGACTTACCCAAATCTTAATTCCCAGGAGGCTCACCATGTCTAGAAGATTAACGCGTCGTCAAGCAGGCGTTTTCGTCTACATTTTCGACTACATCCAAGAAAACCATTATCCCCCCACCGTTCGTGAAATTGCCGATGCTTTTGAGATTAAATCGACAAACGGTGTTGTCGAACACCTTAAAGCCTTGGCACGTAAGGGCTTTATCGAAAAAGATAACTTCAAAAGCCGTGCCATCCGCCCACTTGTGGATCGTGAAGAAGGCATTAAAATCCTTGAAGGACGTGCGGAAGAAGCCCCGTCACGCGGACGTGGTGTTTCCAGCAGTGTGACTTACACAGCCGCTGGATGCGCAATTTCCAATGATTTAAATCCTAAACCCGAGCTCAAAATCTTGGGACGCATTGCGGCGGGTGCCCCCATTTATGCAGAAGAAAATTTCGATGAATCCATCGAAGTCAATCCAGCCATTTTCTGTCGCGGTAAAGACGATGTTTACGCCCTGCGCGTACGTGGCACCAGCATGATAGGCGATGGTATCATGCCAGGAGATATCGTCATCGTTAGACCCCAACAAACCGCCGAAGACGGTGAACTCATTGCCGCTATGATAGATGGCAGCGCAACCGTCAAACGTTATGAAAAACGTAAAGGCATCATTCATCTCATCCCATCCAATCCGGATATGGATCCCATTCTCGTCCGCCCCGAAGATAACGTCGATTTCCAAATCCTCGGCTCCATTCGCGGTGTTATGAGATTTTATAAATAAGATTTCATGACATCATAAGGCAGACAAAATGTACATCTGCCGCCATAAAAAAAGACGCTTAATGCGTCTTTTTTTTATTTCCAATGTGCTTTTTTCAAGCATCATTTCACTTTCCCCATTAAACTCATCGCTTGACTTGATGCCTCAATATTTCACAAGTCATGTTCTTATCTCATCACAATTTTATTACCCCGAGAGGATGGAAAACATGCCATACATTTTAGCCATCGACCAAGGTACGACATCAACAACCGTTCTTATCATTGACGAAAATCTCCATGTATGCGGCTCAGCCTCACGGGAATTTAGTCAAATCTATCCACAACCCGATTTCGTTGAACATCATCCCGATGAAATTTGGCAATCCGTTCTAGAGTCTATCGGCACAGCCATTGCTCGCGCGCGCATCGATACCCGGCAAATCGCTGCCATCGGTGTTACAAATCAACGAGAAACCACGACGGTTTGGGAACGCAAAACCGGAATCCCCATTTATAATGCCATTGTATGGCAATGCCGGCGTACCACGGCATTATGTCAAGAACTTAAAAACAGAAATCTGGAATCTCTCATTCGGCAAAAAACCGGTCTTCTTTGCGATCCCTACTTCTCTGCCACAAAAATCCGCTGGATTCTGGATCACACACAATCTCAAAGCCGTGCAGAAAATGGCGAACTCTGCTTTGGAACGATTGATTCATGGTTATTATGGCAGCTGACAGGCCACAAAGTCCATGCCACTGACCCTTCCAATGCATCACGTTCATTACTGATGAACCTCGACACACTCGACTGGGATGATGCATTACTCGATCTGTTCAATATCCCGCGTGCCATGCTCCCAACGATCATGGATAACAATGCGGTGTTCGGACGCACATGGCAAGTTCCCGGACTTCCGGATGGTATTCCCATTTGCGGCATGATTGGAGATCAGCAGGCAGCCCTTTTCGGACAGTGCTGCTTCCGCGAAGGCGATGCCAAATGCACTTTTGGGACAGGTGCTTTCCTTCTCATGAACACGGGCAGACAAAGGATACAATCCAAATCAGGTCTGCTCTCAACATGTGCATGGAAACTGGGAACACAGATCAATTATGCCCTCGAAGGCAGCGCATTTGTTGCCGGTGCCCTCGTTCAATGGCTGCGTGACGGTCTGCAAATCATTCAAACGTCCTCTGATATTGAGCCTCTTGCTAGGAGTGTCGAAGACGATGGCGGTGTTATTTTGGTGCCGGCACTGACAGGCCTTGGCGCACCACATTGGATGCCTCAGGCTCGCGGTATGATACTTGGACTGACAAGAGCCACCACAAAAGCTCATATTGCTCGTGCGGCTCTTTCCGGCATTTGCCAACAAAACACCGATTTGCTTGAAGCCATGACACAAGATTTAAGCGCCCCCATGACATCGCTTAAAGTCGACGGCGGTGCCAGCATCAATAATTTACTCATGCAGATGCAAGCCGATTTGCTCAATACGACCCTGATACGACCGCAAAATTTACAAACGACTGCGCTTGGTGCTGCTATGTGTGCAGCATTAGGCATTGGCATGTATCAAAATCTCGATGCACTTTGCCAAGCATGGCGCGCTGATGCTACTTTCGAACCTCAAAAAGACGAAAATTGGCGTACTCAAATACGCCAAAATTGGCGTCAAGCGGTCTCAAAATTATAAATGGATAGATATCTGCGCATGCTCAAATTCTCATCTATGAGAAAATAAATTATCATCAAAGTTCGTTTGGGGCTTTGCCCCAAACCACTTCAAAGAGGCTTAGCTTCTTGGAACCCACCATGGTGATTTACGGTTTTGCAGGTTAGATGGGGACGGTTCCTTGCGTTCAAGAGCAAAATGGGATTCTGTATCCCATTTTTGCGTTCCTGCAACAAACTCGAGTTTTTTTTAAAAAATTCGAATTTTTTAAAAAAAATCTGCACTTTTTTCAAAAAATTGCCCCACTTTATAATTGAACCCAATAGGGGGTAATTGTGTAGGAGAAGTGCGATGGATGTTTCAATCTTGAGAGAAAAGATTTGCAATCTGACGTTGTTTGACGACGAGCTGATGACATTGGCATTTCATAACCA
>JAGBXG010000110.1 GCA_017629415.1 Pseudomonadota bacterium
CCAAACATGCTGCCCACCAGGAAACTCTCCAGTAAACCGAGGTTGTATCCCCAATAACAAATGGGAAATATGACCAAAAGCGGTCCCAAATACGTCAGAAAACCAAATAAAAAACTGCGGTTTCGGTTGACCTTGAATTGGTTCATATCCAGCTCAAGACCGGCCATAAACATGATGTATAAAAGTCCGATGGTCGAGAAAAGTCCAATCGCACCGCTGTTATCGACGATATTTAAGGCATGCGGACCTACAATGACACCGCATAAAATAAGCCCAATGACTTGAGGAAGACGTAATTTCTTCGTAATAATGGGCATAATCAGAATTATCGCCAGCATCACTGAAAATAAAGTGACATTTTCAGTTAAAGGTGTCGCAAAAAGCTCGTGAATTCTTTCTGAAAATTGAGACATATCGCCAAAATGTATTAAATGGTGTGAAAGTACGGAAATGCATGCCTGAAATGGCCTGCAGAAAGTAAACTCTTATATGGAAAACCCATGACACAGGCAATTCACAAAGAAAAACATGAAGAAGTCGCCGTTACCCAACCTGAAAATATCGGCTCCGAACTTTTGTGCGATGATGTTGGCACGTCGGATTTAGCAGAACAGGCAAATCTTCCAGAAACTCAGAATGAAAAATTAGAACGTCTGCGCGAAGAAGTTTTGGAAGAACAAATCATGAAGCCAGAAACTTCGGAGCATTTGGAGAATGTGGAGAATTTGGGGGAATTGCCAGTGACGTCAGAACCTGTCACTCCCCAAGGCCATCCGAAGCTAAAGGCTATTTTGTGCGGTATTTTGGGTATCATTGCAGTGGTGATTTGCTGTGTCGTCAAAGTTTTTCCGCTGGCTGTCATCATTGCGATTTTTACGCTTCTCATTGCTTTATGTCAGGCCAAATCCTGGCGTATCGGCACCATGGTAAGCTGCGGATTGATGCTGGTGGCCATTGTCGTCTCATTTATCGTGGGGATGCCCGAACCCCAGACTTTAGGGCGTACGCGGTGCTGTGATGGCACCTGGTCAGACACCAAAGGCAAGGGAGCCTGCTCGCATCATGGCGGCGTATGCCCGTTAAATCAGCGTAAAAAATGTTGTGACGGCACCTGGTCAGATGCCAAAGGCAAAGGGGCTTGTGCACATCACGGCGGTGTATGCGAAAAATAATGCCGGCGCGTATCTGGCCCGACAGGGACAGATAGCAGACGGCAGACACGGCGTAGTGCAGGCCGCAATGCGGCCAAACAAGACGTGTCAAATATCCTCATCGCATACATGTAAACGATATAGCTACATGGTTTCAGAAAATACCCCAAAAATTCGCTTATCCCCTTGATTTCGTAGTTGAAAACATCTGCAAGAACTCGCTAGAAACTGATCTTGCCTTGTACGGAGGAGGGCAGACCAATGAGACCACATATTATCATCACAAATTTAATCATCCTGACAGCTGTTGCCGGATGCGCTGAGGCTATCATTGAGTCGGAAACTTCCTCATGCAATCCGGCTTGTACTGTGGCTCAGGCCTGTATTAACGGCATGTGTTATGACACGTGTTCACAAAATAAGCCGTGCAAAGCTTTTAATGCCACTTGTCAGAATCATATCTGCATTGCGAAAGATGCGGAATGCACACCCAATACGCGGAAATGTCACACCGATGACAAAACCGTTATGATATGCAAAAACGGCATGGGGTATGAGCCTGAAAAGGTTTGCGGTTCCAACGAAACATGTGACATGGGCGTGTGTGTGGAAAATGCCTGTGTGGATGGTACAAAGCGATGTCGGCAGAACAATGTGGAAATCTGTAAAAATAGCGCGTTCATGGTCTATACCGAATGCGAACTTCCGCAAATCTGTCAAGAGGGCAGCTTTGAGTGTGAAGAACCGGCAGAATGTCAGGGCAATGTCAAAAAATGTGATGAAAATGGCAACATCGTGGCCTGTATTGACGACCACTGGAGGCCGCATCAGACCTGTGCTGCAGGTTATGCATGCGACACGACGAAATTAGAATGCATTGAAACGGCCACTTGTGATGCCGGAAGCCTGAAATGTAACGGCGATACGGTTTATCAATGTTTGCAAAGTCATTGGCAGAAGCTGGCGGCATGCAAAACCGGCGAATTGTGCCGTCAGGGAAAATGCATCAAAGCAACATGCGAAGACGGGGAATCTCGGTGCAGTGAATCGGGCAATCTCAGTTATATTGAAGTATGTCAATATTCTGAATTTTATCCGAATACTCAATGTATGAGCGGCGAAGTTTGCGTCATGGCAGACGGCAAAGCCACATGCGCGAAAAACCAATGCAGCAGTTTGTACAAATGTGAAAATAACGCGCTCTACAAATGCGAGTTGACGGATTATCAGTTGAAGGAAACATGCACAGCTGGAACTTATTGCGATGCCGTTTCAGGCGCATGTCTCCCGAATTGCGGCAACAACATTGTCGATGCCGGTGAAGATTGTGATGGTATCACTTTCCGCGACGGACTTTCTTGCGGTTCGGCAGTGACGAATTCTGTCGGCGATCTCAAATGTACTAAAGATTGCAAACTTGATGCTTCGGGATGTACGACAAAATGTGAATCAGGGGCCAAAAGCTGCACAGAATCCGTGTTATCTGAATGTATCGGCGGCAAATGGCAAACCACGGATTGTGCGGCATCCGGGCAAGCTTGTGGCGCAAACGGCTGCTACACACCGAGTTTTACAGGCGATTGGCATTATCTGCAGGATTTTGAAAATTTGCCCACAACTGCTGTTCAACCCGATCGATATACTGCTGTCCTGGAGTTTGAAGAAAACGGCATTTCATGGAAGATGCAGGGCCGGCGCGATATGGATAACAAAAATATCGACGGTCAGGGATTGATCATGCGCAAGGATAGCAATGCGACTTGCTATATTCATGCGACGCATATTCCCAACGGCGTGAAAAAATTGGCATTTTCATGGCGCAGCTGGGGCGGCAGCGGTGATTCCGGCAGTTTGTTTATCAAAGTTGGCACGGTGGAAACCAAGCTGGAATTTTCTAATGTGACAACAACACAGAATTATGAACTCGATATCGACACGGCAGCCATGTCATCCGCTGATGAAATTCGCATCGAATCGACGAACAAAGGCCGCATTATCATTGACAATCTGCGCTGGATCGGCATGTAATGATTGTGAGAACCGCGCTATTCGGCCGTTGGCCGTAGACGCGCGGCTTGGCTCAGCTATTTCGCTGACGCTCAATACGCTTCGCCATTTTTTTGAGCCCCGCAATTCGCTCCGGGGCTTTTTTCATAAATCCTGAGGAGTTTTTAACTTATGACAGCATCTCTTTGGCAACGTTATCAGCAAAATCTTTGCGTATGTTCCGATATTGAACTTTCGCTGGATATCAGCCGCGTGCACTTTAGCGATTCTTTTATGGATGATATGGCTGAGCCTATGGCAAAAGCCTTCGATGATATGCAAGCCCTTGAAAGCGGTGTCATTGCCAATCCCGATGAAAATCGTATGGTGGGCCATTATTGGCTGCGTACGCCGGAACTTGCACCGACAGAAGCTCTGAAAAATGAAATCATTGAGACTCAAAATCGTGTGAAAGCCTTTGCCGCGGATGTGCATGATGGCCGTATCGTTGCGCCTAATGGTCAGAAATATACAGATTTGCTCGTCATTGGTATTGGCGGTTCAGCTTTAGGACCTCAATGGATTGCTTCTGCATTGTCATCGTCAAATGACAAAATGCGCGTGCATTTCCTCGATAATACCGATCCCGAAGGCATCTGGCTGACCCTTGAAAGCATTAAAGCCCTCGAAACATTGCTCGTTGTCGTCATTTCGAAGTCCGGTTCAACGCCTGAAACGCGCAATGGTATGATTACAGCAGCCCAATATCTCGAAGAACGTGGTTTGAAACTCTCAAATCGAGCTGTTGCAATTACGGGAACAGGTTCCAAGCTTTATCAGACGGCACAGGCTGAAAATTGGATTCAGACATTCCCGATGTGGGATTGGGTTGGCGGCCGCACATCTGAATTGTCAGCTGTGGGTCTTTTGCCTGCTGCGCTTCAGGGCATTGATATCGACAGCATGTGTGCAGGTGCTTCCGCTTGTGACGTGCATACGCGTTGCCGCGATATCCGCAAGAATCCCGCCGCTTTGATGGCATTGATGTGGTATCACGCCACTTCCGGCAAGGGTCTTAAAGATCTCGTTATTTTGCCCTACAAAGACAAACTTTTGCTGTTCTCGCGGTATCTCCAGCAGCTGATTATGGAATCTTTGGGCAAAGCACTTGATATTGACGGCAATGCTGTCCATCAGGGTTTGACGGTTTATGGCAACAAGGGATCAACCGATCAGCATGCTTATGTCCAGCAGCTTCGCGATGGCATCAACAATTTCTTTGTGACGTTTATCGATGCACTTGAATATGGTGCTGCTCCCGTCGAAGTTGATCCCAGCGTGACCCCCGGCGATTATCTTCACGGTTTCCTTTTGGGCACGCGTCATGCCCTGGCCGAAAGTGGTCGCGCATCGATGACGATTACCGTCAATCGCATCGATGCGCGCACGATTGGTGCGCTCATTGCCCTTTATGAACGAGCGGTGGGTATTTATGCTTCATTGATTCATATCAATGCTTATCATCAGCCTGGCGTCGAAGCGGGTAAAAAAGCCGCTGCAAGCATTTTGGCTTTGCAAACGCTGTGTCTTGAAACACTCCGCAAAGGCGGTGAATATTCCGCTGCTGACATGGCCAAAGCGATCGGTCGCGAAGATGATATTGAAACTGTCTGGCGTATTTTAACCTATTTGGCTGCTAACGGCAGAATTCATGCCTCCAGCAACGATAACTACGACTTTGGCAGAGTTTTTCATCATTAAAACGTGTGGATACGGAATGGGATACAGGGTCCCATTTCGCCCCAAAAGTCACGTGACCAGTACCCGGCTAACTTACGAACAACGTAAGGTCCCTATTGTGGGTTCCAAGGGGCTCAGCCCCTTGGCGGGGTTTGGGGTCACGGTGTATGCAAAGTCGCAAATCACTTACGAAGTGGCGTGCAACAGGAAAGCGGAATGGGATACAGGGTCCCATTTCGCCCCAAAAGTCACGTGACCAGTACCCGGCTAACTTACGAACAACGTAAGGTCCCTATTGTGGGTTCCAAGGGGCTCAGCCCCTTGGTGGGGTTTGGGGCGGAGCCCCAAAAGAACTTTGCGTACGCCGTGGGTTTGGGGCGGAGCCCCAAAAGAACTTTGTCCAGCCTCGCAATAAATCATTGTTTAAATTTCAAATGCGTCGCTGGCTTTGCCAAAATTTCGGTGTTCCCATTGGGCTGGTTCTGGTGCCGGATCGCATTTTTTAGAGATAATACCGCGAGCCATGAGGACGGATTCACGGCGTGCGGCTTTGGCTTGTTCTTCGAGTGTTGGCGGTGGATTTAATCGCGCGGCATGATATTGAACTTGCCATGCCAAAGGCAAAAACCAAAGCGATTGTTCCAAAGTATCAGGCAGGGATTCGGAGGTTTCCTGAACTGGGATTTCCCGGTTGGCGTTACCTTGTTTGATGCGTTCAAAGGCTTGAATGGCCGCTTCTTTGCCCAAATTTTCTATCATGATGGTTTGCATCATGCCGAGGGCGCTGCGTGGCATGCGAGCCATGAGGAACATTAAAGCGCGAGACGCGCGAGGATGAGGGTCTGTAAAGGCTTCGACAATGCCGTATATGGCTTCATCCATTGCCCCTTGTGATGTCATGATTTCGATCCAGAGATCGACGGCACACCAATAGAGGGGATGGGATTTGGGGAGTTTTCGGAGGGCTCGTGTCAGGGTTTGGGCAGCAATATGTGGGTTATCGATTTGTGAAGCGGCTTCGAGCAGGAGGTATTCCGGTGCATCGGGTAAATCTTTTTGAAGTTTTGCACATAAGGCATAGAGGGCGTCCAAATGATCGGTATCGCGGCGTTCTACGAGGGTTTCGATGAAGAGCATGCGGGCTTTTTCGTGTTTTTTTAATGCCTCTAGCATGGGGATATCGTGAGAGATTTGGGCATCATAAATACATAGGGCAGATTCGGCGATAGTTTGCGGATCGCCGTGTTGCATGGCAAGTTCGAGCAAAGGTTCTTCGATTTCTCGCGAGGCTTTGGCTTGTGAAAGGGCGTGTCTGGCGAGAGATTTGCGCAGTTCTTGGATGAGATGGTCGTAAATTTGGGGTTTGATGGTGGTTTTTGAGGTGATGATAGCTTGATGGATTTGATCCAGTGCGTGTTCGGCTTCGCCGTAACGATGTGTTTGAATGCACAGTTGTGCCATTTGGAGCCAATATTGGGGTTCAGGTGTGCCGACAGACATGAGCTGATAGAGTATTTCGAGGGCATGTTCTGGGCTGCCGGCATGATTCCAGGCTTCGATACGCCAGAAAGTTTCAAATTTTTCGATTTCAGAATCCAAAGCGCAGACATCGACAGTATTTCGGAGCCAGGTGGAATACCATTCATGGTCGTTATTTTGTCGTCGGCGAAGGGCATTGAGCAGGAGATCGGTTCGTGAATCACCGGATTGGATGACGGATTGAGGCTGTTGAAGCCAAATTTTGAAGGCTGGCGGCATAGGTGTTGTCGATTTGAAGCATTCCGTTTGTTCGGGATTGAAATCGTGGGTTGCCGTCATTTGCTGGATGGCTTCTGTGGCTTTTTCAAATTCCGGGTTGGCTTGCATCAGGCTGAGTATGGCAGCAGTGATTTGTACAGCAGCCATTGTGATCGTTTTTTGTTCCAGGGCATGGGTGGCGATATGTGGCATGAGGATGTTGACGACATCGGGGATGATTTCGCCGATTTGAGTTATTTTGATGCCTTTGATGAAAGCCGGTCGAATTTGGTGTGTCAGTTTTTGTGGCAGTTCAGGGGCTTTTGTGATGCCGAGGATATGGAAGCACCTTGCAAGCACCACGGATTCGAATCCGGTTTGTCCGGGTGTGGGTGGTTCAGTTTGTGTGGCATTGAGCTGAATTTCGGGGTTCAGGGCATTTTGGAGTGCGTGGATGGCGGTGTAATCAGCAGGCATGAGTGGCCCCCAAAAAAAGACGCGGCGTATTTCGAAGAAATAGCCGCGTCAAGCCGGGCGTATGCGAGCAAAGCGAGCAAGACCGGCGTTTAAAAATAAAAAGAATGAGAGATTAACGGTAAGTGAAGGTGAAGTGGAATTCGCAGATATTGAACTGATCGCCTTCGTCGATGCGTTTGGTATCGATGCGGCTGCCTTTATATTCGATGCCGTTTGTGGAATCGAGGTCTTTGATGTAGTAGGCGCCGTTTTTGAAGATGATTGCGCAATGTTTACGTGAGATATTTCCGTCGCGGATGACGAGATCGGCGAGTTGTGAGGAGCGTCCGATGATATATTTATCTTTATCGACGGTGTAACGTTGGTTTGCGAAGATGATATAGAGTGGTGGTTGAGCGCCGGTTTGTTGTGCCATGGCGGGTTGTTGCGGATATTGCTGTCGCGGCGGCATGGCAGGTTGTTGCGGCTGATTGAGCGAGGCCAGCACCATAGGTTGTCCGTTGGAAGCGGCTTCGGAGACGGGTTCTTCGAAGATCGAAGGCGGGCGGCGATAAGGGCTGTTGGGTGTGGGAGGCGGAACACGGCCGCCTTGTGGTGGAGCCGTAAGTGGTGCGGGTGGAATGGGCTGGGCGTTGGCAAATCCAGGAGATGCAATGGGAGCAGGCTGACGGCCGAATGGCTGAACGGGCGCGCGAGCGGGTGCTTGTGGAGCGGCAGGTGCGGATGGCGGGGTCATAGGCTGACGGCCATATCCTATTTGTTCTGCACTATTGCTCTGAACATAAGCGGCCATGGCTTCATTGATCAGGGTGTCTACGGTACATCCGCGTTTCATGGCAAGATCAGAGAATGCTTGCCATAAAGTTTCCTGACAATAAAATGCACGTCGGTTTGACATATTCGGATCTGCCATACAAAATCCTCTTATTGATGAATTTGATGAATCGAGAATTGATTCAGAAGGGATTATTTTCAGACGATTTTAAAAACCGTCACTCTCTCTATCATTATAAGATATTCCTCAGAGACACGCAATCACAGAAAATGCCTACATCGCGCACCATGTGATCCTTTGGGTTTGTTTGAAATGCAATGTATTTTTAAATTTATTTGTCGAATATGGCGAAAAAATGGAGAACAATGTTTGCATGTGTGCGTAAATTGAAGGATATTAAAAAATTTAGGATTGCGATGTATCAAGAAGGGAATACGCCCAAATTTCATCGTTGTTTGCCATGATGGCTTAAAAGCAGCGTATTGCTGGTATGTTTTGACAAGGATGTTTGCCATGAAATTGAAATCCTGGCTCCATATATTGAGTGTGATTTTTTGTGTGGGATGCGGCGCACAAACGGCGATAGACGCCGATACTCAGGTGCAGCGTGAACTTAAGCGTACGCCTGTTGATAGGGCTGAAACGGTGGATCAGAAACAGGCACCGCTTGAAGTGAAGCCCGTGCAAACTTCAGTTCAAGAAAGATATGATGGTGTTTTAGGCGATAATGGTGCTTGTTTGCGCCTGATTTCGGATGAGGGGCTGTTTTCTGAGGCAGATGCCAGCCGGGCTTGGGCCGATTACGAAGGTGGAAAGTTTGAGGCAGCGGCTGTCGGGTTCGTTGCGGCAGCTCAAGGTGGTGCATTGTCAAAAGCAGACAAACAAAAGGCTTTGTTTCTTGCGGCTTTGGCAACCCAAAAGATAAAAGGCGATGCCGAAGCGGCAAAACTCATGGCCAAGGCATTTGAAATTTCGGCACCGCTCAAGCGTTCGGCTGCGATTTATGGCACACAGATGGGATATGCGGCCAAATTGTGGCCCATGGTCGTTGAGTTTACGGAGGCTTTGCTGACACATGATGATTATCGGACATACCGAGGCATTGCATTGTCAAATCTGGGACAGCATGAAGCAGCCGCAGCGGAATTCGAACAAATTAAGAAATATCCCAAAAACTTGAGACTTGAAGCTTTGGCTGCGCATGCGCGAGCACAGTCTGAAACCGCACAACTCAAGGCATCACTTGAGACATACCGACGCATCTATGAACTCGATCCCAATTCTGCTCAGGGCCAGTTGGCTCAAGATGCCATCATGGCCGAAAAAGACAGATGGCCGGCTGGATTTGTATTTCCAAGACCGAGCAAAAAAGTGGATACATCCAAATCCGCGCGAGATGTGGCCCTCGATCATTTTAATGCACACCGTTCTGAAAAGGCGATTACTGCCTATACTAAACTGCTTAAAGATGACAAACGCCGCAAAGATACGCCCAAGGTTTGTGAAGATCTCTACAACATTGCGCGCAGTCACGTTAAACTGCGGCAACATACCAAGTCTATGCCTTTTTTCAGAGAAGCTTTGGATACCTGCCAAAATGACGAACTGCATATCAAGATTTTGTATTCTGCAGGCAAAGCCGCTTGGAACGCTGGTGAAAAAAGCCAGGCTGTGGCTTGGTATCAAGATATTATTGATAATTATGCTTCACATTCGTATGCCGATGATGCCTACCATTATCAGGCACAAATTTTGATGGAACAAGGCAAAGCCGAGGAAGCCAGAAATGCCCTTAAATCACAGATTGCTGCCTATCCGGACGGCGATATGGCCAAAGATGCCTATTGGATGCTGCTGTCGGATATGTATGGCAATGGGGCATATCAGGAGGCCGTTGATTTTGTCGATGCCAGTATTGCACATGCCGGTGAGTCGGATCTCTATTCGCAGGGAAGGCTTCGATATTTTCAGGGCCGTGCGTACGAAAAGCTCGGCAATCCGCAGGCTGCGACACAGAATTATTTGATGATTCTGTCCGAATATCCTCTTTCTTACTATGCCATGCTTTCGCTTGGACGGCTTGAAGCCCTTGATGAAGCTCAAGCAACGCTATGGATCGAAACGCACCGGCCCGAACCTTTTACTCCCGAACAAGGATTGGATTATTGTTTTCAAATCATTGAGCATGAACAGAGTTTTCAGGCTGCCAAAACGTTGGCACAAATCGGCCTCTACAAAGATGCCTTGGATGAAATCGATCCCTTGCTTAATAGCGCAGAGCCTCGCGTGACCTACGAAGCACGTCTGGCGCGCTCAATTCTGCTTCAAAAAGATGGCCGTACCAGCGAAAGTGCACGCTTGGCTGCCGGACTTCTCAAACCCGCACAAGACCTCGTTTATCAGAGTTATGCGCCATGGCTTCTGGCCTACCCCAAACCCTGGTCAAACCTTGTCGAAGCCGCAGCTAAACCCGAATCTACGCTCTATTACACGACGTATGCCATCATGCGCGAAGAGAGCTATTATAATCCCAAAGCCGAATCCTGGGCTAATGCACGCGGACTTATGCAGGTTATGCTTCCTACGGCACAATCTACAGCTCAAAGCATCGGCATGTCCAAACCCGAAGCCAAAGACCTCTTCAAACCTGAGATTTCCATTCCCATCGGGTCGGCTTATATTGATAAATTGCACAGAATCCTGGCACCGCATCCCATGCTTGTTCTTCCCGGATATAACGCCGGACAAGGCAATGTTGGCAAATGGATGAAACGGTTTGCTGAACTCGATATGGATATGTACGTCGAAAAAATACCATTCAAAGAGGCACGGCATTATGCCAAACGTGTCGGAACCACACTTTGGAGATATCGCTGGCTCTACGATAAAAATATGCCCAAACTTTTCGATCCTGCCCAAAATCTCGGGGAACTCGGCGTATTAAAAGAAGAATAGGGACATTTAGGGTTTTGTATGTGAGGCTTTTGGACCCAAAACTGCAGGAAATACGAACTGTTAAGCTTACCCCAAGCGGAATGGGATACAGGGTGCGATTTCGTCTTTAAACGTTCGTATGCGTAACCGTTCGACCCACGAAAAACACTCTATATTGTGGGTTCCAAGGGGCTTAGCTCCTTGACGGGGGTTGGGGCGGAGCCCCAATGAGATTTAGGCAGAGTACCGATACTTCATCTAAACCCTTGATTTAAATTTTACATCTGGGAAGGCTATGCAGACAGAACTTCAAAATATTTACAACCGTTTGGTGAAAACACCGTATGAAAAGATGCTTGTGGCTTGTCTCGTGTCACGCGATGCCGCCGATTTAAATGAAATTGATGCCTTGTATCATGAATGTCAGGAACGTCGGCTTTTTGAATTCGCGCAAGAACACGAATGTGCTTCGATAGTAGCCTCACGGCTGAAAGCGTTGAATAAAAGCACGCCGCAGTGGAATAATGCTATCGATGAATGGAAATATCGTCTGAGTCAGCGGTTTGAAGCCTTGGATGCACTTGCTGCCGCCCTCAAAGCTGAAAATATTCCACTGATTGCCCTGAAAAATGCCGGCATCGCACGTGCAATTTATCCCTATCTGGAAGAATGTCCGATGGGGGATTTCGATGTCCTCGTGAAAAAATCAGATTTTGTACGTGCACACGAAATCGTGATGCAGCAAGGCTTTGATCTCGGTTTCAGAGCAGAAAATACGATTGAAGAGGAAGGTGTGCAGGCCGGACTGCTCAGCGGCGGTACCGAATATAAAAAAGATCTTACCGATGACAAACTTTGGCTTGAACTCCAATGGCGGCCGATTGCAGGACGTTGGATTGCTCCCGAAGTGGAACCCGTTGCAGATGATTTGTTTCAAACAGCATTGTCTGTGAATGGCACTGAAATCAAGATTCTTGATCCTGTTTCGAATTTACTTCAGGTTTGTTTGCATACTGCCAAACATTCTTATGTGCGTGCGCCGGGATTACGCTTGCATACCGATGTGGATCGTATTGTTCGGGCTTATCCTGAACTCGATTGGAAAGCATTTTCCTCGCGAGTTGCTGATATGCGCGTCAAAGTTTCGGTCTATTTTTCACTGGTTATTGCGGCAGCACTTCTCAAAACACCAATACCTGTCGATGTTCTCGAAGATCTTCGTGAAGATATTCCCAAACAACAGCATGATTTTTTGCTCCAAGCCATTGAAAAAGCCGGGATGTTCCATCCGCTGAGCCACAAATTTTCTCGTCCGAAGTATCTCATGTTCGCCGCCATGCTTTTTGATTCTCCCAAAGCATGTCTCCATTCGGCATTTCCATCGCCCGAATATATGAAAACACATTACAATCTTAAATCGAGTTGTGAATTGCCGATTTGCTATGCCAAACGTTTTGCGCATCTGCTTCTAAGACGCGTTCGCACCTGATTTTTTCCGCAGAATGGCGTGCCTTCTTCGTCAGCTTCGTCGTTCCAGTCGGTCACGTGCGCTGGCACGTTCCCTCCTTTCCCTCCTGGCTTTCTCGAAATCACATCCATTCTGCGGCAAAAAACGTCAGTAATCAGTACCCGTCCAACCTACGAAAAATGCTCCAAATTGCGGGATTTCCTAAGGGGCTCAGCCCCTTGATGGGGCCGCGGCAACGCACTGGTGGGGTTTGGGCGGAGTCCCAACAAAAAAGACGTATCCATGATGAAAGAACGTATCCTTATTGTAGAGGACGATCCGGCTATTGCGCGCGGTCTCATGCACAACTTGGCTTACGAAGGGTATGAAGTCAAACATGCTTCTCATGGTAATGCCGCCATGCCGATGATTTATGATTTTGCACCGGATTTGATTATTCTGGATGTTATGCTGCCGGGATGTTCCGGTTTCGATATTCTGGAACAAATCAGGGCAGGTAAAAACGATGTCCATGTCATTATTGTTTCGGCCAAGACCAACGAATCCGACAAGGTTGAAGGTCTGACGCTGGGGGCTGATGATTATGTTTCCAAACCCTTTAGCCTCAAAGAACTTCTGGCTCGCATTGAAGCAGCCATGCGTCGTATCAGGGCGCGTAAGGTGCATGTCAATCAAACGATTACGAGTGGCGATCTTACCATTATGCCCGAAGAAAAATCTGTCATCCGCAATGGGCAGCCGCTCAAACTGACGCCCAAAGCCATGGAAATTCTCATTTTTTTGGCGCGTCATCCCAATCGCATCTATTCTCGTGAGGCCTTAATCGAGCATATTTGGCAAAACAACTACGAGGGAACGGCTCGTACAATTGATAATTTTATTCTACAGATACGAGGTCAAATAGAAGAAAATTCATCAAAACCTAAGCGTCTTGAAACTGTACACGGTTTGGGCTATCGATTCATAGATTGAATTTAAATCAGGTTGATATCATTATGAAAAAACACATCACATGTTTATGGGTATGGAGTTTATTCATGCCTTTAGGGGCACAAGCGCAAGATAAAAACGACAATACACAGTCTGAAACATTGCAAAATACAGCTGAAGTCACTTCGAATCATGCCGCTGATGAAGAAACTGGCAATACAGAGCCTGATATTGCAGCCATGATAGAACCGCGTCCTGATCATGTGCGGAAAGTTGCACCATGGCCAGAAGATAAAAAAATAAATGCTACGCTTCACACAAGTCTGGGGGATATCAAGTGTGAACTTTTTGCGGGTACACATCCTTTAACCGTGCTCAATTTCAAGGCATTATCTCAAGATTTGCCCGCGTGGACGGATGTTTCCGGCCAATCTCATCAGACACCTTATTACCAAGAACTTCCTTTTGGAACGCGTGTGAAAAATCGCTACGTGACATCGTCGCATCGTCCCGAAGGCACGGGATTTGTGGTCGTTGATGAACGGTGTCAATCGCATCAGCCTGTGGCCGGCAGCATTGCCATGGTACAAAACTTCCCCGGTCAAGCTGCTGCCCAATTTATGCTGCTCGCCAGTGATATTCCCGTGTTTAAGGGCATGTATGCCGTATTTGGTCAATGTGCGCCCATCGAC
>JAGBXG010000111.1 GCA_017629415.1 Pseudomonadota bacterium
TAGCCATTGATAATGAAACATCTCCGCTGTTGGGCGTCAGTGTTTCGGATAAACAGGCTGCTGGTACGACAGAAACATGCACATTGACATTGACCGATAGCCAAGGTGCCTCAGAAAAAGCCAGTGTGACCGTCCATATTCAGGAAAAGCCTGAAAATAAGCTACCCATTATCATCATCAACACACTGACAGAAGTTCATCTTGACGACACCGTGACCATCGATGCCAGTATGTCTTACGATCCTGAGGGTACACAGCTTTCGTTCGTCTGGTATGCACCGGAAGGTATTGAACTGTCAGATTATCAAAATCGAGTCACTTCCTTTAAAGTACCTGCCGGCATTGGCAATACATTCGATATTCTTTTGGAAGTGACCGATGCCGATGGCTATAAAAATTCGACATCTGTGACCTACTATATCGTCAATCAAGGGGATTATTTCATCACCTTGGCAAGTCCTAAAAACAATGAAAGCGTTGAAAATCCCGTAACATTTGCGGGTTCTGCTTCAAGTGAAAGCATTGTTGTTGTTCAAAATTTGGACGCGAACATTGAACTTTGCCGCACGACTTCAGATTCAGCCGGAAACTGGAGCTGCAAAGCGACATTGGAACCGAATGTTTATTATGTTCAAGCCTATGTTGTTGATGAAAGCTATCAGAAGCTTGCCTTCACCGACGAAGTTCAAATTCAAGTTCTTCCCAATACCCAGGATATTGTTCCGGAAATCATCAGTCCGAAAACAGGCGATACTATTTCTTTGCGCCCGACAATTTCCGGTCGCATCGACAATAATGCAAAAGGCAATATTCATGTTTGGTATGCAACTCAGAATGCACAGTCTACCCTGCTTTGCACTGCAGAAATCAAAACAGACGGTTCATGGGCATGTACAGCTGGTTATGATTTAACTCCTGCCACAGCTTACACATTCCAAGCCAATTTGGAGAATACCAGCGGCAACTATGGTCAAATGTCTGATCCCGTTGTTGTCACGACCCAAGATTCAGAAACCGCAAACATTACCGTGCTTTCTCCAAGCGAAGGTGCGCAATTGCCTGCGAATTATGCCGTCATCATTGCCGGATCTGGACCTGCCGGTGGTGCCGTAGATGTGTATAAAAAGATGAGTTCCGGCGAAGACAGCCACCTTTGTTCTGCCTTTGTTTCTGAAGACGGTTATTGGGCATGCTACAATTTAATTTTTGATATCGGCGAATATACTATCTACGCGTCCGATGCCTCTATAGAAGCTATCGTGCCCTCCAACACCGTTCATTTTTCCATTGTTGCACCACGCCAGGAACCTGTCTTTGAGTACGAAGATACTCGCGGGGGCTCCTGCAGCATGACTACAGCTCCATCGTCAAACTTTGGTTGGCTGCTGTTCATCGCCGGTTTTGCCGGTCTTGCACTTATCCGCCGCAGACAAACTAACGTCTAACATTCTAGACAAGCAACGTTCTTTTGGGGCTCTCCCCCCACCACGCCAGGGTTCTGCCCCGAACCCCACTAAAGGGGCTGAGCTAGAATCCCGCAACATGAGGCATTTTTCGTGGTTTGAGTGAGTCCTGCTAACTGATGTTTAGCGCGGCGTATTGAGCTTGCGAAATAGCCGCGCAACGCAAGGCGTATGTCGGTCTGAAAGACCGGCATAGCCGCGCCTTCAAAGTCTGTCATTAAAGTTTAAAGTCTGTCATTGAAGGCAAAAAAAAGCTCGCAAAAGCGAGCTTTCTGTTTTGTGTTTGGCTATTTGAAGCAAGCGGGTCCAACGTAACCGTAGAGATCTCCGGATTTAACATATTTCCAATTGGAAGCCGAAATAACGCGAGATTTGGGTTGTGGCAGTTTGGCACCTTTTGGCGCATCAGCAAATTGCGTTCCAGGGCCCAATTTTGAAGTTTCGCCGGCTTTTGTCCAAACACCGCCGGATTGAAGCACCCAGTCTTCTTCTGTTGTTGTCAGGACTTGGATTTTTGCACCGCTTGGAATTTGTTTAACGAGTCCGAAACGGCTGGCAGGACCTTCGCGCATAATGCAACTGCGGCTGACTTTGAAGGTATCGCCTTTTAAGACTGTGGCCATGACATTGTCTTTTTTGCCGTAGGTGCGATTTTCTGCTTTAACGGCTGAATTTTGAGCGACAGCTTCTTGTTTGACAGTTTTTTCGGCAACAGCAGGTGCAGGTTCAACTTCGGGAAGGGCAGCAATTTCGATTTCGGTGTTTTTAATTTCGGTATTTTCTGTGTCATTGACGGCGAAATCGAGTTCAGGAATGGAAAAATCATCGGGATCGAAGGTGAGGTCTTCGATGTTTTGTTCGGGTTCTTCCAAAGCCAAAATAGCGAAATCTTCGTTACCGCCGACCGGAGCTTGAGCTGCAATCGCCAACTGCTCTGAAGATTCGGGGGCATTATCATGATTGACGACCCAGTAAGTAATAGTTCCAATCAGACACAATGTCAGTATTACGGCCCCAATGATGGCCATTTTACGTTTGCGATCACTGATTTCAATGGATGAGCATCGCGAGCTGTCTTTGGAGTTTGCCAATGTCTGAATGCGTTTCATCATGCCTTGGCAAGCAGATTTAATGGAATCAATGACAAGATGGAAACCGCCGCTGGGAATACGCGAAAAGCTGCCTGAACCCATGGGAACAGGTCCGGAAACATCGCGAGCTTCATCGCCAATAAAAAAGCTGTTATCGACGAGGCTATCCGGTGTATCCATATCGACATCTAATGAATCCATATCTTCTAATGAATCTTCTTCATAGAGATCGTCTTCATCTAACACATCAAATGCGTCATCAGACATTGATGAATCCTGGCCGTTAAGTTTCAGCAGCAAAGCCTCGAGTTCACGGCTTTGGGATGAACGGTCACGCACGTTTTTATTGAAATCATCGTGCATGCTTGAGCTTCGGCTGACGGAATGCTGTTGTGTACCGCTTAGGCTTGCCAGTTGCATTTTGCTCGATTCTGGCTGACGTTTTTGAACTTCGGGCAATGAAGTTTGAGAAATCGTGGCACGATGACGGAATCTGAGGACACCTGAATGGGCACGAACACTTCGTCTTTGAACACTTAAACTTTCTTTTCCCTGCAAACGCTCACCGCAATAAATACAAAACTTCTGAGCTTCTACTTCAGCACCACATCGCGTACATTTCATAATGACCATTCCCTGGTTGATGCGCCTGTGCAGCGGTCGACAAATCATTTTAAAGAGCCATAGGGCTCTGCATTCCAAACGCTTCTACACGACTCAATATTTTGTGCAAAAAAGAGAGGTTTGCTGTGATTTGCCGTAAAAAAGCGCTCTACACCTACATAGAGGATGTAAAGAGCTAAATTTGTGATTTTGCGTATACCATCCCCAATTTCTTTCCCTGAATGGGCTATGAAATCGAGTCCAAAAGGAATGATTCAGAATTTTGTTAACTTTCGGACTTTTTAGGTCTTCCGCGTTTTTTAGGCTCTGTAGTTTGGGATTCCTGGGTTGATTTCGAATGGGTTTCGCCAGTTTTCGATGCTTTAGATGCCGTTGTTTTTGTCGCTTTAGATGTCTTAGCATCAGCCGATTTTGTCGTTTTCGAATCTTTGGCATCAGCCGATTTCGATGTTCTGCGTGTTTTCTTTTCAGTTGATGCAACAGCTACAACACCGGAAGCCAATTTAGCGGCTTTTTGTGCTTTTTCCTGAATATTGTCCGCACGCCCACGCTCTGCATCTTGAATCATGTCCATGGCAGTAGGTTCAGCGGCTTCTTGTTCCGCCAATTCTGCGGCAGCCAATTCTTCTGCAGCGAGCTGTTCGGCTTCGAGTTCAGCTTGTTCAGCGGCGGCAAGCTCTTCAGCGGCGAGCTGTTCGGCCTCGAGTTCGGCTTGGGTCTCGAGTTCGGCTTGTTCAGCGGCCGCAAGCTCTTCAGCGGCGAGCTGTTCGGCTTCGAGTTCTGCTTGAGCCTCGAGTTCGGCTTGTTCAGCGGCTTCGTGTTCAGCCAATTCGGCGGCGGCCAATTCTTCAGCGGCGAGCTGTTCGGCCTCGAGTTCAGCTTGGGCTTCGAGTTCAGCCTGTTCGGCGGCTTCGTGTTCAGCCAATTCAGCGGCCGCAAGCTCTTCA
>JAGBXG010000112.1 GCA_017629415.1 Pseudomonadota bacterium
AAGCCCATCGTTCTGATCGGCGGTGGTACAGGGCACATCGGCGATCCCTCGGGACGTACGGATATGCGTTCGATGATGACGGCCGAAATCATTGAACATAACTGCGAATGTTTCCGCAAACAGATGGAAAAATTCATCGAATTTGGCGAAGATAAAGCCATCATGGTCAATAATGCCGATTGGCTGCTCAAGCTCAATTATGTCGATTTGCTGCGCGATGTCGGTGCTTGCTTCTCGGTCAATCAGATGCTGCGCGCCGAATGTTATAAACAGCGCATGGAGCGCGGACTGAGCTTCCTCGAATTCAATTATATGATTATGCAATCTTATGATTTCTATCATTTGCATAAACATTACGGCTGCAATATGCAGTTCGGCGGCGACGATCAGTGGAGCAACATGCTTGGCGGTACCGATTTGATTCGCCGTAAACTGGGCGCGGATGCCTACGCCATGACGATTACGCTGCTGCTCAACAGCGAAGGCAAAAAAATGGGCAAGACGGCAAAAGGTGCGGTTTGGCTCGACCCGAACAGAACAACGCCGTTCGAATTCTATCAGTATTGGCGCAATATCGACGATGCCGATGTCATGAAATGCATCCGCATGCTGACGTTCATTCCCATCGACGAAATTGAGCTTATCGACAAGTGGGCGCCCGAACGCATCAACGAAAAGAAAGAACTGCTTGCGTTTGAACTGACCAAACTCGTCCATGGCGAAGACGAAGCCACCAAGGCTCAGAACGCGGCGCATGCGCTGTTTGCCGGCGGCGGCGACGATTCCAACATGCCGACGACGCATCTTTCAGATGTGCCCGATGAAGGCATGACCATCATTGACGTGCTTTTGGCTTGCAAGCTTTCTCCCAGCCGTGGCGAAGCGCGCCGACTGATTGCGCAGGGCGGCATTACTGTGGATGACGTTAAAGTCGATGCCATCGATTACAATATTTCCAAAGATGCGCTGACCCAAGGCGTCAAAATCAGAAAAGGCAAAAAAGTCTATCACCGCGCCATCATGGGATAATTTATTTTTCAGACACCGCCTTTTTACCTTCGGTAAATACGGCGGCTTTGAGCCGGGCTATTGGCTGACGCCAATACACCCGGCTTTTTTTCTTGGAGCTCATTCACAAAAACGTCAAATCCATTGCAGGTTCCACGGGGCTTGAGCCCCTTGGCGGGGTTTGGGGCGGAGCCCCAAAAGAACTTTGCGTACACCGTGGGGATTTAGGGGGAGGAGCCGACCGCAAAGCGCGCATGAAGTGAGGTTAAGGCTTAGCAGATATTGCTCTCCTGGCGTGATGATGGATTTTTCTTTTCTGCCAAAGCTTGAATCGTTTGCAACGGTAACTCTGTCAAAGTTGCGATTTCAATCAATGAAAAATGGCCTTTGTTCAGCATATTACTGGCAATTGTGCATTTACCTTCATTGTAGCCTTCTTTTTTGCCTTCATCCCAAATTTCTTGTTTCCATTCTTCGACGGCTTGGCACATATTGATCTCCTTTTGGTTCAAATCTATTTTAATGTTGATATTTAACGCAGTTTTAATGAGGTTAACGGCATCTGGATCCATGTGTTGGAACCGTGGATGAGAGTTTACAATTTCCTTAAGCCATTTTCTATTTGGCGAAGCTTTAATTGACATAAAAACCTCGCGTAGCGATGTATCCAGGCATGCCAACTGAGATTCCGTAAGGGCGTGCGGATCAATGATGTAAATGGGATAATCCGGAATCAATGCTTTCAACGCAGCATTTTGAATTTCTAAGATTTCATGCAGACTTTTAGGGCCATGCCAAGGTTGTGTGCCAAAATAACACACGACAGTCATGACTGGCTTGAGTTTGATGTTTTCCGGCACACCCGTCAGAAATTCATGCGATGTCAAATGGGGCCAATTTGTGGTTTTAAGCGCTTCCATTTGGACATGATATGTCATCGCATCATAAATCATCACGCGAGCCGGCATCAATGTGTCAATGTAGGACTGATTTTCAACGGCTAAAACCATGTAATCGGCCGTATCATCGGTGGCACAGACACCATGTTTGACGACATCACGCGCAAAGCTGGTCATCCATGTCATTTGAGATGACTTTTTTGAGAATTGGTCTTTTGGGATTTGTTGCGCAAACATCGTTTCAGCATCCATCGGCACCGGATCACGAATGGTGATTGGTGTACCATGAAATACGAGTTTAAAAATATCACAAAAAACCTCGGGCTTTTGCACAAACACTTTGCTCACACTGTCCAGCTTACCCATACTGGTGACCTCCATTGGGCTGGAGACACCGCATCATCTCTCACTTTGACAGACAATTCGGTGTCCTGACAACCCGTGTGATGCCAACCCAAAAGCATTTGTGACGATTATTTTTCATTTTTTTAAAAAAAACTTGCGCACTCAGACCTACACGCGTATAAGCCGCCCTCGCTGACGGGCTGAGAAAAAAGCCTGCGGCAACGATGAAAACCGAAAATGAGAGAGAAATTAAGCAATAGTG
>JAGBXG010000113.1 GCA_017629415.1 Pseudomonadota bacterium
CTTCAACGGTAACGCGTCCTTCGACGGTGACGCGTCCGAGTACGAGTTCCAGCTCTAGCTCTAGTTCTGCCAGCCGTCCGAGTACAAGTTCCCGTCCGAGCAGTTCTGCCAGCCGTCCGAGTACAAGTTCCCGTCCGAGCACGAGTTCTCGCCCGAGCTCTTCGAGTAGTGGTCGCGGAAGCGCTCCCTCTGGCAAAAGCCAATACATGGATGATGAAGAGAACAACAACAGTGGCAGCAGCTCCAGCGGCAGCACACGCAGTTTTAGAAGTACCAGAAGTACTGGTATTCGTCGCAGCAGATAATCTGATGCTATGACAATTTCAAAAGCGCCATCTTAGGATGGCGCTTTTTTTGTGGTTATTTTGCGACACTGTATCCAGTTTTGCCTCGTTTGATTTTCTATTTTTGTTTGAAGCTGTTCATGGGGATATATGAGATTTGAAGCGTGTTTCTGAGCTGAACATTGGGGGATTAGATGAAGAATTTTCTGAAATATCGTTTAAAGTTTTCGTAAAAAAAAGAATTTTGGCTTACACTTATCAAACGCTTTAAATTTGCCGCTTTGGCGCCTTTTGTTTGTGAGGTCAAAATGACGGAACATCGTGCATCTTATCGATATGTCAGCGATATTCGCAATCGTGTGGTTTACAGTATTGGAGATACTCATGGGCGCGGTCGCGAAGTGGTGGAATTTATTGCCAGACTTGAGGTGCAAAGCTGTTTGCGGGGGGAAGAAAGACCTGTTTTTATTCAGCTTGGAGATTTATGTGACCATTTTGCATTGCCAGCAGATCGGAGTTGGCAGAATTTGAGTGCATTAAATGCGGCGCTCATCAACAGCAGTTCTGTATTGCATAATGCATTTTATTCTGGGATTGAATTTGGAGATTGGCATCGTGAAGACGATTGCATCTGCGGGTATTACTCGGGAAAATTATTGTTAGAAAGACAAGATGGGGAGCTGCAAGCGGCGTTATATTCGGCGCTGAAAAGCTATGAAACACTTGTGCTTTATGCCGGTATTCAGCAGCGTCATCCGGATGAGTTTTGCGTTGTTTTTGGCAATCATGATGCCGATTTGATTCGTGGGAATTGTGCTTATGGCCGTCGTCAGAAACATATTTTGTTTGGGTTGCTGGGGTTTTCGCCTGATGAAGTTTGTGCGCACATGATAGAAGGAGGCACGCCGCATCAAATGCTTGAACGCAGTTCGCTTTTATCTTGGCTGAATGGGCGCCCTCATCTCGCGATAAGCGATGATACGGTTTATATGCATGGTGGTCCTACGGCGGTTTTGTCAGAGAAATTAGCGCAAACAGGGAATGCAGGATTTCATCAATGGCTTTCTGAAATTGATGTGGCACGCGAAGCAGGCGATGACGGCCGACACTTTGAAGCTCCTGTTTTTGAAGAACATCGTTCGTTTTTAGCGCCAGATGGTGCCGATAACGATTGGTTAAAATCACCGCATCGAATTGTGTCATTTTTGCGTGCAGCTGATCGTCAATATTTGGCCGTTGGGCATTCACCATTTCTCGATTTTGAGAAAGGATTAATTTTGGATTTGACCGATCCTGGCTTAAAAGCTCGCATTACAACGCCGGCCTTGTTGCCGCCAAACGGGTGTTTAATCAAGCACGATACCGATATGAAACGCGTGGGAGGATTATGGGCCTGCAGGCACGAGGTGGGAACAGATGTTTGGACTGCAATTCGTGCTGATGATATGCAGGAGTACGAGATTCGACGATGAAATCTCCTATTAATATGCGTTATCTTTTGCTGATTTTATGTTTTTTAATGCCTTGTGTGGCTTATGCAGAGGCAGTTCCAGGGACTGAAGCGTGGGAATTTAATGTGTCTAAAGCCATTGCCATCGAACTGGCGGAGTCATCCGTTTGGAATTTGGCGATTCCCTATTTGCGAGAATTAAGCCCTAAAACTCAAGATTGGCATGTGTTGTTTTTGATGGCCAAGGTCGAGCTTCAGCAAGGCGATTTGCCTAAGGCGCAGTCTTTTATTGAACGTGCGTTAGAAGCATACGATACCAATCCGCGTATTTTAGCTTTGGCAGGCAATATTGCTATTGATACTGGTCGTACGGAAGATGCGGCACAATATTATGAAAAAACGCTGCTTTATCAGCCGAATCATGTCGGTGTGCTGACGGCGCTTGCACGCATCAGATACAGTCAGCAGCAGTGGTCCGAAGTTATTGTGCTGACGGAACGGTTGCTTGAGCATGCCCTACCGACGAGTGAAATGCTGGTGCGTTTGGCTGCAGCTTACGAAAGTACGGGAGTGATGGCAAAGGCAGAAAAATTGCTCAAACAAAATCTTGAGGTGCATCCCAATCGCGTGTTGGCACTGATGCCTTTAGAACGATTTTATCGCCGTCAGCATCAGATAAGCAAGGCCGATGAAATTGCGCGAGAACGCAAGAAGTTGCAGAAAACAACGGATGGGGACAGCCGTCACATGCGTGCGCTTTTGCCGTCATCATGGTAGAGCATATTTCGGGGGGATTTTCTGATTTTGTTTTGTTGGTGATACAGGGGGCCAAGCCCCCTGCGGCGCTATTTGCGCGTCGTATGGAGCCTTTGGCGACATAGACGCGCAACGCAAGGCGTATGACGAGCCCGTAGGGCCGGCATAGCCGCGCCAATACGCGCCTACCCCCGAAGCGTGGCTGCCGCCCCGCAACGCCCCGCAGTATGATGAGTTTGAGTGATTTTCAGTGCTGATGTTTGATTTTGTCCTTTATTGATGTTTGAAATATTGCCGTTGTTTGACAAGTTTTGTGGTGTGTTTAACTCAAGTGGTACGGTGCGGACTCACGCACGATATCTTGAAGGAGCATAACCATGGTAAAACGATGGCTATTTTTGTTGCAGCTGATGGTGATGTGCCTGATGTTGCCTGTGGTTGCCGTCGGCCAGCAGGGAACGCAGGCGGAACCATTTGGTATGATTGTGAATGATGCGCAGATTGAGGCTTGGTTAGGACGTGAAGCACGTGTCAATCATCCTGTGATCAAGCATTTAGCATCTCGCGAAACCGAAACATTACAGTTTTATTTTGAACGTGCTTATGGGCAACGTGCTGAATCTGTGATTCGATCTGCGGCGCATGCGCGAGCGAAGACGATGCGATTTTTGCCTGCTGAGACGGTTTCTGACGTTCACATTTATCTGTTAGGCGATATGAACCGCTATTTTGAGGCGCAAGATTCGCCCGGGCGAGCTCCCGAATGGGCTGCTGGGCTAACGTTGCTGCGCGATGGTGTGATATTGATTCGTCTTTCCCCAAGAGGAACAACAAAACTTGAACCTGAGCGAACATTGGCGCACGAATTAAATCATGTGGCTTTGCGTCGTTTTGTTCAAGATAATCTGGTACCGCATTGGTTTTATGAAGGTTTTGCCATGCTGGCTACCGATGACTGGGGGCTGAACCGTGCTGAAGCGCTTGGGCGTGCTTCGATGGCAGGCAGACTGATTGAATTGGATGCGTTGAATCAAGCTTTTGGTAAAACCGGTGCAATTGTTGATTTGGCCTATGCTCAAAGTGCACATTTTGTTTCATGGCTCGCCAAAGAATATGGCGATGATGCTGTGAAAAAGTTGCTTTCTGACGTGGCAATTGGTCATTCATTTGACAAAGCATTTGTTACGGCTTTTGGACGTTCACCCAAAGCTGCTTTTGCTACTTGGCGTGACAATATGTCTCGTGAGGAAAGTCTGTTGGCCTCGATTTTTTCGCAAGACGGCATTTTTTTCATGATTTCTGTGTTTGCTATGGCTGCATTAAGCATTGCTTTATGGCGTCGGACAAAAATCAGACGGCGGCGTTTGGCTGAAATGCATCAGGATATTCCTGAAACTGTATTGCCCGAAAATTTGCGTCACTTTGGACCTTTTGCTCGAAAATAAAAGTTGGGGTTTATGGGGATATCTCGGAGGCATTGTATTCTGATGAGGAGGCAGTGCTTCATGAGAATTTTGCCGATACCATTCTGGCGAGTAAAAACTTGCAATTCAGTTTTTTGAAGAATAGAAGGAGCGCGAATTTGCACGTTTTCCAAAGTTTGAAACGTGCGTCCAATGACAAGCCCAATAAGAGCAGAGACAAGAGGTTATTATGGTCAGCGAAAGACGCCCCAATTCACGCGGTAATGGCGGTATGCATCGTGATTCACGCCCGATGAACAATAGAGAACATGGTTATTCTGGTCCAAAACGCGAACCTCGTCCGCGCCCTGAATATGATGAAAACACCGTTTGGTATGATGTCAATTGCTCTGAATGCGGAGAAGCATTCCGTGTACCATTTGCCCCAGATCCTGACCGCAGTATTTTATGCAAAGCTTGTTTAAGAGCCTCTCGAGAAGCTCGTCGGCCGCATAGAAATCACGATTCATATCGCGAAAACACACGTCGCGACAGTTCATCTCGCGAGAACTCATATCGCGATAATGCAGCCAGCAGAACCGAGAGTTACAGCATTGTATGTTCGCATTGCGGTAAAAGCGATACCGTGCCTTTCCAGCCTTATGAAGGTAGCGTTGTGCTTTGCCGTGATTGTAAGAATAATCCTAATGTTGAACGCATTGGGGGTAAAATTCAACATACGATTATTTGTGCCGTATGCGGCAAAGAAAATCGTGTTCCTTTTAAGCCGGATCCTGGCAGCCGTGTACTTTGCCGTGAATGTCATGCTGCAGAACGCGAAGAAAAGCAACGTTCTCGCGAGTATTTTGCCAAAAATCATCCCTCTGTACTTAATAATGTCAAAACACGCATTGAAATTCGTTGTGATCGCTGTGGCAGTCTCGATTCGTTACCTTTTGTGCCTAAGACACAAGGCCAAATTCTTTGTCGCCAGTGTGCTGAAAATACTTTTGGGGATGCATGGGCACGTCGTAATCGCATTGGTGCCCGGGAATTTCCCTTTACTTGTGCGCGTTGCGCAGCACAGGACTTTGTGCCGTTTAAGCCTAAAGAAGATCAGGAACTGCTGTGCCGTCACTGTCTTGATGAACAAGCTGTGATTCGCCATGGTCGTCATGAACACAAACGTCATGATGCATTTACATGTGTCAGAAAGGCTGGAGAAACTTTAGACAAG
>JAGBXG010000114.1 GCA_017629415.1 Pseudomonadota bacterium
AAAAATCGATTGTGCGACTATAATGCCCTCATTGCACTCTTTAAGGCACAATCTCAAAACCAAACCCCATCCTTTATCAAATCTTTATATAAATTTGGAACGACAGATTTTAAAGACATCACCTACCTCTGTCAGGATTGCAGCTATGAAGTCTGGCAAAACCTCGATATTTATAACCTTCCTGAATCCATTAAATTCTGGAATGGAAAAACAGAAACGATTGAACTGATTTCAGATGCCCTCAGAATACCAACACAAGCGATACGAAGAAGTTATAACATTCAAAACAATCGTTTTCAGGGATTATCCTCTCATAGTGTTCAGGGATTATCCGCTAAAGAAAAATTCTTCGGCCCTAACTACAGACATCTCAAAGTTTTTATCTTTGCCCTTATTTGGATGCTGATTAAAAACCTAGACTCGTGTTCTTACACACCATCCCCTTCTTCTATACTATCCCCTAAGAGTGCTGCATTCCAATGTATTCCTGTGATCTCGATAGTTTTAATAGGAGTTGCGCTTATCTCTCTAGCTTTATATCAGCTATATTTTAAAAAGGATAATAACAAAGATGCTGCCAAAGAAACCACACCTTCATTCGATTTATCATCGCCATTCACAAGTATAAAAGTTGCCAAACCAACACCGCAAGTACACAAAAAACTCGAATATACTCAAACACTCAAACAAGGGGTCAAAGCCGTTGGCAGAATTATAGATATTTATTATCAAGCCACGCAAGCAAATGCCATTGAAATCATCGATAGTCGTGGTGATGTCAAAGATGTTACGAATGAAACGGTTTTGGGAAGTCCAATACTCTTTGTACATCATCCCCCCAGATTTCTCATTTCCTATCAATTCCAAATAGATGGCAAATCTTTATTAGGCCAACTCGTCACCTCTACTCCCCCTGAAGATCACTATAAAATCGGTGATTTCATCACACTTGTCGTCAACATGGATATCGGAAAACCAGGCAAATTCCTCGCGGTACCCTATCCTTATCCCCTCGACAACATGACTTCACCCGATGACATCATTTACGAAGGCGATATCAATACCCTCAACGAGGACATCGTTTACCTCTGACCTTCAACAAACCATCCTGAAAACAAACGTAAAATCTCAAGTTTGTATGCATAAAATCATGAAAAAGCCCACAAACTTGTGGTCTCTTGTGCTAAAATCCCGAAGTTTATGCCTATAAAATATAGGCGATGTGTCATAAACTTTTGCAAACCTCATGTTTTCCCCCAAATATGTCGGAAAACGACTGCCATATTAGAATTCAATGTCCGAAAAAATTGAAAATAAAAACGAAGTTGCTGCACAAAATGATGACAATTCTGAAGAAAATGCTCATCAGAACAACACCGCCGAACCCAGCACAACAGAGGCTGTAAGATCCGAAGCCAATGCAGAACCCCAGGCAGCCAAAAAAGGCCCCTCAAACTTGGTCATTCGCATTGCTTCTGCCGTTGTCCTCGTACCCGTTGTATTATGCCTTATCATCTTTGGTAACACATGGATGTGGGCAGGATTTATGGCTCTCGTCGCCATTTTAGGCGGCTGGGAATTCATGAAAATAACAAACGGTAAAGAATCTGCCATCACACGCGGTGTCAGCGTATTCTTTGCACTCATTCCCGCATTTACAGCCTACTTTGTGGCCGGTCCCAATGCCCCCTGCGCCTGCGAACATAACTGGCTTATCCTGGGCTCGGCATGCGCGGTCTCCGTTTGGGGCGCGTTCCTCTTTAATTGCTTCCGTCCTCGCGTGATCGAACGCGCTTCCAATGTCATCACAGGAACATTGGGCTGCGCTGGATACGTTGGCATCACATGTCTGTTCCTCGCACTTTACAAACGTAATCTCGGAGATGCCGCCAACGCCTGGATCTTCACCCTCATGGCCATGACCTGGCTTTCCGATACCGGCGCTTATTTCGTCGGACGCGCTATCGGCAAACATAAAATGGCCCCTATCCTCAGCCCGAAAAAATCAATGGAAGGCGCTGCCGGCGGTTTCGTTTGCGCCCTGCTCGCCGCAATCGCCGCCAAATACCTCGCTTTTGACCACCTCGCGATCTGGCAAATCCTCATTCTCGCGGTTGTCGCCAATTTCCTCTCACAAATGGGCGATCTCGCCGAGTCCCTCCTCAAACGCAGTTACGGCGTCAAAGACTCCGGAAAAATTATCCCCGGACACGGCGGCGTCCTCGACCGCGTCGATGCCCTCATTTTCTCCGCCCCCTGGGTATACATATTTGCTGTACTCACCGCTCAATAGTTTTTTGCTCGTCATTTGGCGCACTTTCTTTGTCAGCTGCGTCATTCCAGTCGGTCACGTGCGCTAGCACGCTCCCTCCTTTCATTCCTTACTTCCTCGAAATTGCATCCAAATGCCGGCAAAAAAAACAGCAAAAAAATACGATACCTTTTTGTTCGTCATTTGGCGCACTTTCTTTGTCAGCTGCTTCATTCCAGTCGGTCACGTGCGCTAGCACGCTCCCTCCTTTCATTCCTTACTTCCTCGAAATTGCATCCAAATGCCTGC
>JAGBXG010000115.1 GCA_017629415.1 Pseudomonadota bacterium
GGGCAAAGTCGTGGTTTCAGGTCATGTCATTTATGGCGGTACTGCGACAGGTACGCTTTCAACAGCGGCACATTTGAATACTGCCGGTAATCGGTTTAGAACATTGTTGCGTCAGAGCAAGATTGGCATGGGCAGTTTTGCCATTCGTCAGACCGCCAAACCTAAGGGCAAAACAATTGGAACTTGGCATTCTCCTGTTTTAGCTGAAGCCATTGTACCTTTAAATCGAGTCAGTCATAACGAATATGCTGATATGCTTTTGCTGGCAATTGGCCATAAAGTGCATGGCAAAAACACCTACGAAGCAGGTGCAAAAGCTGTCAAAGCCTGGCTTAAAGATGCCGGATTGCCGACAAAGGGCATTGAACTGCATGATGGTTCAGGGCTTTCGCACAACAATCGCATGAGTCCGACTTTTTTTACAACACTTGTAAAATATATGCTCAAAAGCAAGGCTGGGCGCGAATGGGCAGCTTCCATGTCGATTTCAGGCTATGATGGTACTTACGGCGGCCGTTTGATGACAGATGATACCAAAGGACGTGTTTATGCCAAGTCTGGCACATTACGCGATACGATTACCGGCAGCGGATTTTTCTTTAATAAGTATGACGGGCACACGTATGCTTTTTCTTTGCTTGTCAACAATATGCGTAATAAAAAACTGACGCGTCAGGCCATAGATCGTATGTTGCGCGTGTTTTCGGGAGATCATCTTGGTGTCAAATTGCCTGCGCAACCTCTGATGTCCTCATTACGCAAAGAAGATGACGGTCGCATTATTGCACGCTGGGACAATGTGAAAAATGTTCAAGGCTATCGCGTTTATCAAAGTCATGACGGCGCGCGCTGGGAAATCGCCGGTGAAACTGCCGAGACGCATTTTGCTTTAACCGGCGAAAGTGTGCACGTACGCGTGACAGCAGTCAGTGTCGATGGTGCAGAAAGTATGCCTTCTATGATTTACAGTTATCGTCCGGGCAATAAGACGATGACTATTGTAGAACAGGCACGCTGTCGTTCTGATGAAATGATGCGTCCTGCGAATCATTTATTTGCGCACGAACGGCCTATTGCACAGTTTATCGATGAATCTTGGGGGATTGAAACCGTCAGAAATGCCAAAACCTATGTTAAAGATGGTTTATTTTATCATTCTGTGACTTGTAAAGGGGCCATTGCATGGAATGAAGCGGACTTTAAAGCCGCTGCAAAGGCAGATATCCCTGTTATTGTGAATGTTGTCGATGCCCATCTGAGTGCTGATGCCTCGGGAACATGCGATCCCATTTCTGGTAAGGTTTTGGGATGTTTTGGCGAACCTGTTATTACTAAGGATCGTCGCATGGGGAAGAGGCAGGAGAACTATCGTTTGCGAAAAGCTGCCGGTACGGGCTCATCTCGACCGTCTCAAATCAAGACATGGAACGGTGGCAAAAAGGTTTTGGAAATGAATGATATGCCTGTGGCTGTGCAATCCGTTACCGATAAAAAAGGTTCCATGACTGTTATGGGAGTTGACGTTCAGGCTTTGGATAGTCTTAAAACACTGAAAGCCCTTTGGAAAGAGATCGATAAATAGCTTTGGGGATAAGTAAAACTTTTTGAGGTTGTATCGTGCGGATGCACGATACAACCGTTTTTTATATCTATGAATATCTATGAATCATATAGATATGCTTATGACATTAATTTACTGGGACGACCGACCATGACCGGGCTTCCCAATGATGCAACATTTTTAACCGGTGTGCTACCAGCATCGATGCGTCTTCCTCCGCCAATAGCAATGGCGACGTGGTTAATGCCGCGCCATCTTTCACCGCTGTTCCAGTTGTTATGATAAAACAGCAAGTCACCAGGTTGAGTTTCGCCCACACTGATTTCGCCGACATTATTATATATTTTCAGAGCCTGGCCTTCGGAATTGGCCCATTTGAAGTCATAGCCTGCGGCTTTCCAGCAGCGTGCAGTAAATGAGGAACAATCATAATATCCATCTTGTGTGCGTTTATTTTGATTGTATGTCCAGCCTTCGCTGATACATGTATTCATCAGGGAATGCGCATGATCAGCGGCTTTTTGGCCGGCTTCTGAGGCAACGCCGGGAATATACGTATAGGATGCACTGATCCAACCTTCCTGACCGTTATAATCAATTTTGTACCAGCCATTTTTTTCTTCCAATACGGTGACTTTAGCACCGGCACTCAAAGTTCCGAGTTTGCCGTAATCGGTGCTTGGACCTGAACGCACATTGAGCGTTGTAGCCGAAACGATGACTTCAAAAGTGGACGGCTGTTCAGGCTGTTCAGGCTGCTGCGGCTGTGTCGTTGAACCGCCTTCTGTTTTTTCGACATATGTGCCGCTGACCCAAGCTTCCTGACCATTATAATCGATTGTATACCAGCCGTTACTTTCGCCCAGAATGGTGACTTGATCGCCTTTGTGTAAATATCCAATCGATTCA
>JAGBXG010000116.1 GCA_017629415.1 Pseudomonadota bacterium
ACTTTAAGTGTAGAGCGTCTTTTAGAACGCACAATTGCCGTGGCTGCCATTCGTAGTCCTGCCCGAACTTGAGCTGGACCTCGTTTCGTCATTCGCGTTTGTCCTAGCACCGATGTACCTGATTGAAATTCCTTTGGGGTGACACCACTGTTTAACGACACTTAATTTGCCCTGCTAGGCGACACTTAAAATGCCCTGCTCGGTTTGATACAAATTGAAACGTATCAAATCACCCATGAATGACTGGCACGATATCACCTTTGATTTTTTTGCACAGTGAGTAGTCGAGCGTGGGGTCTTGAGTGAAAATAGTAAACCCAAGTCTTTCTTGCTGAATTTGGAATTGATAGCATCCGCATGAAATCGCACCATTGATTTGCTCTGCAGATTCGGGTTGTCCATGCCATGAATATTTGATTGCGGTATTAGGTTCTGAGCCGTCAATGAATGAAATAATGATGCCGTTGCAACCAATGCCTATGATATTGAATTGTGTCACATCTGTTGGGTATTTTTGCATATACATGACTTCATAAGCATTTTGCTCCCCATAACTCGCCATTTCGCTACATTCTAAAATTCTATTTTCAGATTTAAGCCATGCTTTGTTGGCATTCGATATGACTTTACAGAAATCATTCATCATTTCGGCAATTTGTTTGCCGTTGGTTTTGAATGCTTGTGAATTGTCTGTTGCAATGATTCTTTGATGCCCAGCGATGCCTATGTCCATAGCATAGACATTTCTTTTGTCTTGAGGGCGAATGGTTTTTTTGATGATGGGATCAAGTGTTGTTTCATCCAGTTCTTCAATCCAGTAAATGGCTGGCATATCTGAGCCTTCTTGCACGGATATGGCTATGCCGTTTGCCGCTGTATTAAGGGCCAAAATGGCATTAAAGTATTCATCAAGGGGTAAATCCCAAACGTGTTCTGTTTGGTCTGTGAGTCGATGCATGACAAGCTGTTCTGTTGCGGTTCTGCCGACTGTGAACAGTTCCTCTACTGTTCCGATCTTCAGTTTGATAAGATGAATTTGATCTTCCAAGTAATCAGCGAAATCGTTTAATGTCAGACCTGTATCCATGAGTGGGTTCTCATTTTTGAAAAATCGTCTCAAGTCAAATTTCATCACTCTTGTCATGCCATTATTGATGTCTTCTGCATTGATATAGAAAACAAGCATGATACCATCAATGATTCTCGTGAATGGTTGAATGAACGCTTCTTCTTCAGGAATGAATGAATAGGATTGCCGTATGTCTTGAGTTTTGACGCTGAATGTATCACCCTCTTTTGCGTATGCTGCTGCATGCAGTAATGTTTCATAGATGCGCACTCTGTCGCGCTGTAGTGTTTCAATTTATTTGTTTGTGACGGCCAGTGCTCCTGCCTGCGCATAATTTGAGGCATCAACTGTCACAGCTGTTGCGGTGTAGTCTGCTAATTTTATCGACACATCAATAAAGATTCGAACAACTCCATCAGCTCTTCTTCCAATATAGCTTGCACTGACTCCGCCCGGGGTTCCTGCTATGCTCAGCACCTCGGCTTCTTCGCCTTCAAGTTTGGCATAAATGCCCAAACCTCGGACCGTTCCACTTGTTTCTGCATTTTCAATTTCACAATGTATGGTGCATGAGTCCTGATTTGCGACGGATGATGTGACACGACCTTGATGTCCTGCATTGCCGCCAGGTAATTCTGACAATGCCCTTAAATCATCATCTGTATAGCTGGCTAAATTCGTGGCTGTTGTCATGGTCTTTCCCCAAATGATTTCTTTGTGCTCTGCGATGGCTCGTGCAATCATTTGGCGACCAGCGTTCGTGATTACGACTTGTTTGAATTGCATGTTTAAACCTCTTTGATTTGTATATGGAAATTGGCTATTATTGTTCTCCCGAGTTCCCTTGCTCTTATATATATGCTTGAAAGTTCCTCTTCAGCTTCCTGTCTTGTTGCAAATAAATTGAGTTCTGCAGGCGTATTATCGACAATGGCTTTTGTTTCCGTTAGTCCTAAACCATAAAAATCTTTTAAGACTGCTATCATATCGACTTTGTTTTCTACGCTCATCAGCATTAATGCCCATCTCATGCTCTGAATCGGCGTAATATGAATGGCCATGCTTGCTGTGCTTCCTATAACTTGATTCAGATTCGTTTCAATGGCGGCTTTATCCTCTGCCACCATTTGAATATTTTGGGGGATAATAGGCTGCAAATATTGCGTGATGTCATACGCTGTAAATTCTCCGTTTTCTTCAATATCATCATTCCATATCTTCAAAATGAGTTTCTGCGCATCAATGCTGAATCGGATCGGTTTGCCTTCTGATAATTGTTCTATCTTCTCAGCCAGCGCTTTGTTGTTAAATACAAACCTCTTATTAATGGCTTCAATAATCGTTGTTCTGCGGTTTTCAATCGTTCCTTGTGCTTCGATTTCTAACTTTTGTTCATAAACCTCAATGACGCTTTCTTGCATGGTTTGCAAATTTCGATTTTGAAAATATTGATAAATCGTATTTGCCAATATGTGCAGAATGACATCTTCCCCTTTGGCCAGCTCATCAACTTCAATATATCCTTCGTAAAACCTCGGAAATAATGAACGTGTTTCAATATCTAAAGCGGCGCGTACTTCTTCGTCTCTCGTGTCTTTTAGGCTCATGCTTCACTCCTTATGAGTGTAAGTGATTCAAAACGTGGCATGATATGCGCCTTTGCCGTCTGCTCGTAACTTGCCCCCGTGAATGTCTCACCATTAATAATGATTGAAATGACATCTGAAAATCTCGGGTTCGTATTATCGCCCATTATGGCATTCACAAACATGCTGCGCGTGAATTCAAACGTATATGCTGTGCCTGTTGGGTATGCGCTTTCCGCCTGTGTGATGCACGCCAGCATTTCTGCTTCAATCGCGGCTTTGACATCTGATGCCGCTGCCGTTTTTTCCTCGTCACTGATGCTATCAATGCCTGGCCTTGTTTTGACAATCGCTTCAATGGTCCAGGCTTCAAATGTGGGAGCCTCAATCGTGATCGCGTGGCCTATTGGTGCAATGCCTGCCCCTTTGCCATCATTCGGTTCTGGATCCAAATATGATTTCAAAGCTGTCAGTGTTTCAGCTGTCGGACTTTCGAGGACGCTTTCTTCGGTCTCAATATAGGGAACAATTTTGATCGTTCCGCCGCCATTCCATACTGGAAAAATGGAAGCACCTTTGATGGCTGCGCCATTCGGTTCCTGCGCAAATGATGTAAAAATCCACTTTTGATAATCCGCAAAATTCCCGCCATAGCTCTCTCTTTGCAGCTCACGCCAAAACCTGATTCTAAATGCTGCGTCAGTTTCTGCATCTGCCCCCGCGCTTCGTGTGCCACAAAATACCAAACTTTGCAGTCCGTCCTTGCTTTCATCTGGTATCAGCTCACCATAATCCGCGCCACCTTCTGCGCCTGCGGTCTGGCATTGAACGACAATCTTTCCATCACTCAAGACTTCAGTGCATTTCCAGTTTAAGCCCAGCCCTGATTCAGTCTTGAATGTGTCCCCTGCCTCAAATTCAATATCGTTCGGTGTGGCTTGTGCTTCTTTGACTGCGGCTGTAGCTTCGGTGCGATAAATTCCAAATTGTGACGCTGTCCAGTCGAGTGCCTCCCCCTGAGACGTTTGAATGTCACTATCTTCGGCAATGCCTTTGAATACTTCAATCAGCTTACCTGCCAAAAAAGCAAGGGGTGCCAGTGCGTCGTACAATATCGAACCTTCGCGTTTATCCACATCATCGCGTGCCGCATTTAGCGCCGTCTGCAATAACGCCGTCTGTGTGTATTTATCGAGACTGTCATAAACTCCCATTATTACCCCCTTATGGTGTGTTCAACATATATTTCACCATATTCTGTCAATATATAGGCTTGAATCCTGGCTGCGTCTGTCTCCGTTTGTACCACTTCAAGCCGTCTGATGCCTCTTATCCTGCTGTCGGCGCTGAATGCATCTTCAAGCAATTGTCGAACCTTGGCTTTGATATATCCGAATGAATTTCCTATCAGTGTCTCAAGTTCTGAACCATAATCCCCCGAATAAATCCGCTCTGCGTATCTCGATGTCGTCAGCAGCTTTCTTACGTCCTGAACCATGGCCTCAAGTCCATCTGTTTTGCCCACGATTCGTTTGTTCTCAAAATCTATCGCATAGGTCTTTGTTGGCTGTGTCGTGATCTTGAAATCAATGGCGTTCGCCGTCTTAGGTAGTGCCATATTTGCCCCCGTCTTCGTCGCTGTCATTGGCTATATTGTCTTCTATCCGACCTGTTACCCAATGAATTGCGCCTCCCTCAAGTCGGATGATTCGCACCTTGTCGCCCTTCTTCAATGCACGCCACAAGCAGATTTCTGGCAAGGCGGTTTCCGAATCAAATTCAATCTCATGCTCATGCCCTTTTAATTCTAGCCATGACGCACCGCCGCTTCCTGGTGTTAACACGCCATCGGTTTTGGCGAGTTTTGTTTTGCCTTTGATTTTGTGCAGATGTTCATTCCCTCCGTCTTTGGGAATCTTAATCCATTGCTCAGTACATCGCACGTCCAGTACCAGATATTCTTCGCTCAATTCATAGTTTTTCACGCGTATCTTCAGTGGGTCAACGGCTGTCACCTCTCCCGTTAAACATAGCGGTTCACGCGCCACAATAAGCCGTTTTGCAATTCTTTCTATCGTTGCCAGTAAATAGTCACCAACATTCATCATTCCCCCTTAAATGACGTTCTGTGCGCACAATTCGAGCACCATTTCATGCCGTGCATTCGTCACACTGTGTGTGCATTCTCTGACGTAATACCCTTGTCCATTGTCAAAATTTTTGAAATCTGAAAACCGAACATGAACGCCAACGCCTGCGCGTACATTCCAGTCCCCAAAACATGTCAAACTCAAGCGCTGACGCGGCCGGTCGTATATCTGTGCAAGTTTGTCCAAAATAGCCGGCAAATCTTTTTCTTTGATAGGTGCCCCAAACTTCTTTGAATATTGAAGCATCCCCCATTGCTCAATGTGTTTGTCGTTTCTGTACGTCTTCCATGATTTGGCATCTTCGCTGATGATTTTGAACTGATTGTAAACATCTTCATCAATATTTGCATTGTGCTGATAATCAATTTCACCGTTTTCTTCGTCAATAATGATATCTGTGCGCAAGTTTTCAAGGTCTCTGAAACTTATCTTTTTACCCTCTGGTATCAGCACATAATATTTCTTTTCATGCGCCAGGGCGTTGTCGATAGCCTCGCGAATGACATC
>JAGBXG010000117.1 GCA_017629415.1 Pseudomonadota bacterium
ATCATTGTCAATGGCTTCAAGACGTCCGCAATCAGGCATAAGATCATCCACCGTAATGTACGTATTGGCAACACCATTGAAAATAAAAATACCTTCGAATATCCCGACGGAGATGCCGCCAATGCTGCCGGACAACCCGGCAGAGGCGGAGATTCACCCGCCGGTGAAGATGCCTTCGGAATGGATGGTAAATCCGGTTACACTGGTTTCGTTTACACTTTCTAATGACCGGCTATGACGGCCTTGCGGCCGCATACGCCGGCTTTGAGGCTCCGCTATTTGCCGCTTTGCTGCAAATACGCGGAGCCTTTTTTTTGAAATGAACTCTTGAATAAGATTTTCCTATCGCTCATTAAAATTTAACCCCCGACTCTTTGAAAATCGGGGGTTCTGTACGATAATACAATTAAATTGCAAAAAATTGTTTACTGAACTTTCTGTTCAGCCAATGACATCCGCATTAATTGCATTTATTCTGAATCATACTGCAACCATCATCACAGAGTTCTTGATTGGTAATTTCACCATCTTCGCATGTAAAGACAGTACCCATCGTGGACATGCAAATTACACCTGAACCCTCACACGAACAAATATCGCCCATACAATTTACAACAACTTCTTGTGAACTATTGTCGTTGCTATTGTCGTTGCTATTGTCACCACAGCTTTCCGTATCGGTAATCTCACCATCTTTGCAGACATAGATTGTGCCGAACATACAGCCCGATTTACCGGTACCTTCGCATGTGCAATCGCCATTGTTGCAGTTGAAGCTGACATCGCTACTTGACGAGTCATTATCCTCACTACAGGCGTTTGCAAAACAAAGGGCACCCATTAACACGCAAAAAAGTAATTTTTTCATACGATTCCTCTCAAAGAAATTGGCATAAATTGCCATGGAAAATGTGGCATAAATTGCCATAGAAACAGTCATCCAAAACAATTTGAGATGATAATCTCCAAAACAATTTTGGATATGTGCTGGTATGCTAAAAATATGCCAGATTTTGGGTTTTATGGATAAGATAAAACTTTTCATGAATTCATTCATTATCTGCGTTGAATAGCACTTTTGTGTTTTGGATGAATAAATAAGGCGGCGCCGTATGCCGCCGAAGGCATAGGCGCCGCCAGCGCGGCGTATGCAATGCCTAGCCGCGCTCCCGAAGGCGTATCGGCATACGCCGATAGACGAGCTTCCAAAAAGTGGGAAGATAAAAATGGAAAAATGAGAATAACAATAGTGTAACATATTTTATACATAATATAACAAATCTTGTGTGTGATGAAATATGGTTTTGGATTTAGAAAAAGAACATCGTATTTTGTAAGATGAGAAATGAATGAGAATTCAGTTTTCTAACATTAGAAAGAATGTTGGGCTGGGCAAAGTTCGAAAGGTAGATGTGTTGTGTGTATTTTACCTACATTAGCCCACAAAAAACCGCTTAAAACTTGAAGATAACGTGATTTTTTGGGTTTAATTGCATGCGAATTCGTAATAATTTGAAATGTGGTATTTTTCGAAGTTCCCGGCATGACCGAGAACTTGTCATCAGGCGCGTTGATGCGCATTTTTAAGGGGAAGGATATGAATCGAATCCGCTGCATGATTAATGATGTGCGGTACGAAATTGAAGGCGTTTCGCCGACGATGTCGCTGCTGCATTATCTGAGGGATGTGCTGCATCTGACAGGTACCAAAGAAGGTTGTAACGAAGGCGATTGCGGTGCTTGTACCGTGATTTTCCGCGATGATTCTGGGGATGAACCCCGTTATCGCGCTGTCAACTCGTGCCTGATTTATTTGCCCATGATGCACGGCAAACGCTTTTATACGATTGAAGGCATTGGCGAAGATGGCAAACGTCATCCCGTTCAGGAATCGATTCTGAAGAATTATGCCTCGCAATGCGGTTATTGTACGCCCGGCGTGGCGATGAGCCTGTTTGAAGCCCATTATCGTCACGACATGAAAGAACCGTGGCAGTTTGTGGAACAGATGGCCGGCAACCTTTGCCGCTGCACCGGCTATCGTCCGATTACCGAATGCGTACACGAACTGGCAGGGCAGGGTAAGAATGACCGTTTTGCCCAAAAACTGCATGAACCGGCCGAAGGCGTCGAAACACTCGATTATACCTACGAAGATATTCGGTTCTATGTGCCCAACACGCTTGAGGAAGCCATCGATTTCAAATCGTCGCATCCCGATGCCATGGTCGTTTCGGGTGCCACCGATGTCGGCGTCATTATTAACAAGAAAATGCCTTGTACAACGCGGACTTTCATGAACCTGAGCAATATCCGCGAATTGCGCAAGATGAGCGAAGATGACAAGTTTGTTCATATCGGCGCAACCGCCCGTTTGAGCGATGTCGAATTGTATTGTCAGGATCGTTGCGTGCCGCTTGGTCGCATTTTGCGTTTCTTCTCGGCGCACCAGATTAAACAGGTGGCTTGCATGTCCGGCTCCGTGTCCGGTGCCTCCCCCGTCGGCGATATCGCCCCCATTCTCGTTGCCCTCGATGCCGATGTCCGCGTCATGTCATCGCGCGGTGAACGCCGCATGAAGATGAGCGAGTTTATTGTCGGTTATCGCAAAACCTCGCTGGAAAAAGATGAATTTGTGATTGGGTTTGATATCCCCAAACTTTCTGCCGATGCACGTTGCGCTGCCTACAAAGTTTCAAAACGTCAGGAACTGGATATCAGCTGCGTTTCGGCGTGTTTCTATGTCGAAACAGATGCTTCCAATGTCGTCACCAAGGTGCGCTTGGCTTATGGCGGCATGGCTGCCGTGCCCGGTGCGCGCGCCAAGCTTGCCGAAGTTGCCCTCATGGGCAAAGTCTGGAACGAAGACACCGTCGAAGCTGCCGCTCAGCAAATCGCCGAAGATTTCAAACCGATCAGCGATTTCCGCGCCAGTGCATGGTATCGCGGCGAAGTGGCCGCCAACTTGCTCCGCGGATTCTATGTTGAAACGCTGACCGACCGTCAGCCGCGCCGTATGTATCGACCTGCTTCCACACTTCAACTGGGGATGTAAACCATGAAAGATCCAAAACGCATCAGCCCTCTGCACGAGGATGCCGTCCACGAGAGTGCCTGGAAACACGTGACCGGGCGCGCACAGTTCATTAACGATATGCCGTTAAAAGATGGTCTTGTCGGTCGTATCATTGCTTCTCCCGTCGCCCATGGCCGTATCCTGAAACTCGATACCACCGAAGCCATGAAAATTGACGGTGTCGTCGCCATTTTAACCGCCCGCGATATCCCCGGTGATAACGACGTTTCCGCCATCTATCACGATGAAGAAATGCTCGCGTCGTCCGAAGTCAACTGCGTCGGTCAGGCCATCGCCCTCGTTTTGGGCGAAAGCTACGAAGCCTGCGATGAAGCTGCCAAACGCGTCGTTCTCGACATCGATCCGCTCGAAGCTGTCATTGATATCCGCGATGCCATTGCCAAAAATAGCATGCATCCCGGCGAACATATCATTGCACGCGGCGATCTCGATGAAGCCTTTGCAAAGGCCGATTTCGTGCTCGAAGGCGAAGTTGAATCTCCGGGCCAGGAACACTGGTACCTCGAAACGCACTGCGCCCATGCCGAAGTCAACGAAGATGACGACCTCGTCGTTTATGCTTCCAGCCAGAATCCACGCGAAGTTCAGGCCAAAATTGCCGAAATCCTTCACATTCCCGAAAGCCATGTCGTCGTCATTATGCCGCGCATGGGCGGGGGCTTTGGTGGCAAAGAAACCCAGGGCGCACAATATGCCGGCCTTGCCGCACTCGGTGCCTGGGTGACGCGTCGTCCCGTCCGCATCTGGCTCAATCGCGACGAAGACATGATGTACAGCGGCAAACGTCATCCGTTCTACTCCAAATATCGCGCCGCGTTCTCAAACGATGGTCACATTCTTGGTCTGCATGTCCAGACCTGGAACAACGGCGGCTGGGCACACGATTTGTCGCGTTCCATTCTGGATCGTTGTCTGTTCCATCTCGATGGTTCCTATTTCATTCCGGCGCTTCACTTTGAAGGCCATATTGCCAAGACAAACCTGCCTTCCAACACGGCATTCCGTGGTTTTGGCGGCCCGCAGGGCTTCATGGTCACCGAAACGGTCATGAACCGCGCCGCCCGTCATCTCGGCATGGAACCGCTCGACATTCGTCGTCTGAACTATTATGGCGATGCCCCGCGCAACATCATGCAGTACGGTGCAGAGCTTAAGAATTTCCGCCTTCCGCGCATGACCGACGAAATCCTTGCTTCGTCCAAATACCTTGAACGCAAGGCCGAAATCGATGCCTTTAATGCCAAAAGCCGTTATGTCAAACGCGGTATCGGCTTTATGCCTGTCAAATTCGGAATTTCGTTCATCAATACGATGCTCAATCAGGCCGGCGCTCTCGTCCTCGTCTATACCGATGGTTCTGTGGCCATCAACCACGGCGGTGCCGAAATGGGTCAGGGTCTTCACACCAAGATGGTTGCCATCGCAGCGCACGATCTCGGCATCAAACCCGAAAAAATCCGCCTGATGAACACGCGCACCGACAAAGTGCCTAACGCTTCGGCAACCGCGGCTTCCAGCGGTACCGATCTCAACGGCGCGGCCATTCACAATGCCTGCGAGCAAATCACCGCACGTCTGCGCAAAGTCGCGGCCAAGCATCTCAATTTGGCTGATGACATGGCCGATCAAATCGTTTTCGACAATGACATGTGTCTTGCGCCGGGTTGCGAGCCCATCACGATGAAGCAAGTCATCAACTGGGCCTATTGCGACCGTGTCCAGCTGTCTGCCGCCGGTTACTATGCCACACCGGGTATTGGCTACGATGCCGAAAAAGGCCGTGGCGTGCCGTTTGCTTACTATTCCTACGGCGTTTGCGTCCTCGAAATCGAACTTTCCACCCTCACTGGTGAATATCGTCTCGTCGATGTCGAAGCTATTCATGATGTCGGCGATGCCATTCTTCCCAACATCGATCGCGGCCAAGTCGAAGGTGCCTTTGCCCAAGGTTACGGCTGGCTTTCCTGCGAAGAACTCGTCTGGGGCAAAGATGGCTCGCTCAAAACGCACTCGCCGGCCACCTACAAAATCCCGACCATTGGCACGATTCCCGATCCCGAGCACTTCCGCCTGCGTCTCCTCACCGATGCCACCGCCGAAGCTGTTCACGGTTCCAAGGCCGTTGGCGAGCCGCCGTTTGTTCTGGCATTGGCACTGGTTCAGGCGCTTGAACATGCGGTTTGTGCGGCAGGCAGCGATGCCAAACGCGATCCGCAAATTTCCTGGCCCGCCACCCCCGAATCCGTCCTGAAGGCCATCTACCACCAGAAAGGCTTGATGTAAGAGTCTTTTCTCATCAACGTTTGCCTATCGGGCCTTTGGCCCGATACGGCGCACAACGCCGCTATGCGATGCATACGCGGCGTTTTTTATGTTGATGTGTGGCCAGCCTGAACAAAACTTAACCATGGGTTACAACTCAGGTAATACGCTTGTTTTTTGTAAGAAAATATGCGTCCAACTGAGGAAAGCCCCCCCGACTGAACAAAAACTAACCACAGAAAACCAAATGCATAAGAATATCTTTCGTGTCGCAGTCGCTTCGTTAATATCTGTATTCTCATTTGGATGCCATCCTGCTGAATCGGTCAATCCGAATCCAAAAATCTTTGATATAGATAAATCTGCACCACTCGAATGGCGTTTTTACTCACAGGAAGCCTCAAATCCCACAGTCAAAGCATTGTTCGAAGAAGCTCAGAAAATTGTCAATCAATCCAAACATCCAAAGGGAAAACTCGAATCTGCCTCCAGACACCTGGGTCCATGGTTTATCATTGAATATCCGGATTTATCCTCGGATCCCAATCTCTATGATGAGTCACCCAATTTGTCACAGGTTTATCTTGTCGATTTACATGCCAAACGACTCATCACACATAACGACTGGAATGTTATCCTGCCACTCTATCAGCTCATTCTCAGGGATATTCACTCATATCCTGATAACCGGGAACACGATGTAATAACAATGGCTGAGATTACCTCCATCGTCGCATTCGGACATCAGAACTACAATAATCCTTTATCTGATGAAAATTCACAGCCTGTATTTGAATCAGATCCGCAAAAGCCAGATTCTGCTACCCTCTGGTATTATATCCATCCAGAAAACGCATTCGAGGAAGCGAAAATACATTGTGTTCTAAAAATATCGGAATCAGGTGTCGACTTCTCCACCTTTAAACGCGACTACAGTGATAATGATTTCAATCCTTTGCACGAAGTAAAGGGATGAAACCAGATACAAAGTAAATCCCGGGCACTGCAACACACCTGACATAGCTTTATTCAGACATTCCCAAAAGTTTTGAATCGCGCCCATGCCTTCTAATGTTTTGAAATATGATACAAGATCGTTTTTGTAGATATTTCGCCCGTCTTCACCGTTGTTGACCTTACCCAAATAACTGGTATTGAATAGCGTTTTTACATCATTGCCAATCTGATCTAATACGCGCATCGGTCTGTTCTTTGAAAAGATATAACTTTTTGTCGGCGTGAATGTGTGCAAACTGTTCTGATCTTTTTCGATAACAATGGCACCGTCCCCCCGGCGGCTCAGAATGAGTTTTCCGGCGTTCAATGCATCCACAATATCATCATGTTTGACAGGATCATCATTGACAGCAATAGCGCCCGGAATGACTGCACCCGTCAAGCTTTGGGTGATGCTTGCGCCGGCTTCAAGACTTGCCACGGCCCCCTCATCTATAAAAGCAATTGTTCAGATATTCCCTAAAGCAGCTGAGATTGACGGCATCTGGACCATTTGCTGGAATTTATCAGGTCTGAGCTGCCAAACTTTCTAATATGAAAAGTGGTTTGCATGTCATATTCGCAATTTCATTTAATGATAAACCGCTATTTTCGTTCTGACATTCCGTGTGATGCCAACCCAGATCCCGTTGTGACGATTTTTTATTTTTTTGAAAAAAAGCCCCATGACACTGGGGCTTGTCTCATACTTGGTTATGCGACTGAGGTTGTTTGGGCATATTTGCCTCAAATTCAGGCTTTGAATGTGCTGTTTTACTGCGCTGCCTGCATTTGATTTACCAGCATACGGTACTCGGTCCATTCTGATTCAGGAATGTTGAGACCTTTCAAAGCTTGTTCAAGGCTCATTTTAAAGTTTTGCATCAAACAGATAAGCGCTTCAGCTTTACCTTCAGCTTTACCTTCAGTTTTGCCTTCTGCTTTACCTTTATTAATTCCGATTTTTTCACCTTCATCCAATAACTCTTGTTTCCATTCTTCGACGGCTTGGCACATATTGATTTCCTCTTGATTTGAATTTGTTTGAATATCGATATCTAAAGTAGCTTTGATGAGATTGACGGCATCTGGATCCATGTGTTGGAACCGAGGACTTGAGTTTACAATTTCTTTGAGTGTTTTTCTATCTCGTGAGGCTTTGATGCAGGTAAAAACTTCGCGCAGCGAGGTGTCTAAAAGTTCGAGTTGTGTCTCGGACAAGGCATGCGGATCGAGAATCACAATGGGATAATCGGGTACAAAAGCCTTCAGTTTGGGATTTTTGATTTCAAAAAGCTCATGCAGACAGCGCGGTCCATCCCAGGGTTGAGTGCCGAAATAACAAACAACAGTCACCACGGGTTTGAGTTTGGTGTGTTTAGGCACGCCGGTTAAAAATCTGTCTTTGAGTTTGAGCCATTGTTGAGCTTTAAGAAATTCCATTTGCGTATGCAAGGTGATGGCATCGTAAATCATCACGCGAGCCGGCATGAATTCATCGACATGTGCTTGATTCTCAATGCCTAAAACGATGTAATCTGCTTTATCATCCGTGGCACAAATACAGTTTTTGACGATATCGCGCGAGAATTGAGCCAGCATTAATGCTTTTTTCTGTTTACGGCGTTTGCGTTCGCGCTTTGTTTCTCCGTTGGCTGGCAGCCTTTGGACAAACAGATTTTCAGGATCCATGGGCTTGGGATCACGGATTGATATTTCAGCATCATGAAACACAAGCTTAAAGACATCCTGAAAAACTTTGGGCTTTTGGACAAAGACCTTGCTCGTACTGTCGATTTTTCCCATCGTGGGACCTCCGTTGGTTGTGAACACACCATCCCTTGTCCCCTGACAAGTCATCGTGCGTTCTGACATCCCGTGTGATGCCAACCCAAATCCCGTTGTGACGATTTTTTTTTTATTTTTTTATGGGGGATTGACCCACATATTGCCACGGGCTCTGTCCGTGGGATGCGCCAAAATAACTGAGTGCCTTTGAAATTCCGCCATTTAAAAAAACATATTGATGATTGTCGATGTGTTCGCTATAAAATACACCACATCATTGATGTGCTGTGAGGAGGTATGTGAAATGGTATTCAAACATAACGAGGGAATAAAGGTCTTTAAGGCTCTTGCCGATGATAATCGTTTGGAGATTATGGAGCTTTTGATGAGCGGTGAAAAGTGCGGTTGTGCTTTGCTCGAAGCACTCAAGATTGGCCAGCCAACGCTTTCCCACCATATGCGCATTCTGTGTGATGCAGGACTTGTCGACGCATGCAAAGAAGGTAAATGGGTGCACTATTCGCTCTCGATCGAAGGCTCTGCAAAAGTTCGTGCCTTGAGCGAGCGCTACACACTATCTCCCGAAAAAGCTTGCTCTTACAAAAAATGCGACAGTTGCTACAAAAAAATAAGTTTTTAAGAAATATCTGAGTAAAACACGGGCGGGGCGTTGCGGGGCGTCGGCCCCGCATCGGGGGTAGCCGCGTATTTGCTCGCAAATAGCGGCGTAGGGGGCTTGGCCCCCTCTGTAAAAAGTAATTGTTTAGAGATTCTTTAAGAACAGTGCAGTATGTGATGACCTATAAACAAAATTGACACATCGACACATATAAATATATGGATGTGATCGGAGGTAATGATGCAAGAAGTTTGGGATTTCATACAGAACCAAATCCTTGGTATGAAATGGCTGAATGAGATAATTGGAGATTTTCTTTCTCTTTGTGGTCTTGATATCACAAGCCGTATCGGTGGCAGTATTCAGTTCTTTATCTACGACGTGATGAAGATATTTGTCCTTCTCGGGTTTCTTATCTTTGTCATATCCTATATTCAAAGCTATTTCCCACCCGAAAGAACAAAACGGATACTTGGCAGATTTCGCGGTATTGGCGCAAATATCATCGGTGCATTGCTCGGTACGGTGACTCCTTTCTGCTCGTGTTCATCCATTCCGCTGTTTATCGGATTTACAAGTGCAGGACTGCCGCTTGGCGTGACGTTCTCCTTCCTCATCTCTTCTCCGATGGTCGATCTTGGAAGTCTTGTGCTAATCATGAGTATTTTGGGATGGAAGGTTGCCGTTCTCTATGTTCTGTTCGGTCTTGTGATTGCCGTGCTTGGCGGTATGCTGATCGAAAAGCTTCACCTTGAAAATCAAGTGGAGGACTTCATCAGGAACGCAAAGACCCTTGAATTTGAGAGCGAAAAGCTCAACTTCAAAGAACGTATCCAGTATGCTTGGGAGCAGATGTTATCTACCGCTAAAAAGGTGCTGCCTTATGTTCTCATCGGTGTAGGTATCGGTGCACTCATTCATAATTGGATACCGGAAGAATGGGTAGTGGGCGCACTCGGTGGCAATAACCCCTTAGGCGTTATACTCGCCACGGTTGTTAGCGTTCCTATGTATGCGGATATTTTCGGCACGATACCGATTGCCGAAGCTCTGCTTGCAAAGGGTGCACTTCTGGGCGTTGTGCTGTCATTTATGATGGGGGTTACGACGTTGTCGCTCCCGTCTATCATTATGCTTCGCAAGGCAGTAAAGCCGAAACTAATCGGCATATTTATCGCGATCTGTACGGTCGGAATTATCCTTGTGGGATATTTCTTTAATATCATTCAACCCATGATCATCTAATAAAGCATTTCATTGATTTTTATATATGAGGGGGCCAAGCCCCCTACGCCGCTATTTGCAAGCAAATACGCGGCTACCCCCGA
>JAGBXG010000118.1 GCA_017629415.1 Pseudomonadota bacterium
AGGGGGGATACGATGAAGCTGATGACAACAAAAAAACGCGCTGCGTATGCGCGTAAATGCGCCAAAGGCGCAAACGCGCATAGCCGCGCGAGCAGAGCGTATGCGCATCTGCCGGCTCAAAGCCGGCATGCGCATAGCGGCGCGTCCCAAATGATGCACACTGGTATGACCTTGATTGAGGTGATGATTGCCGTGGCTATCCTTGCCGCTGTAATGGGGCTGGGATGGGGCTCGTATGCAACGGCGGTCAATCACCAGCAGCGCATGCAGGAAATTAATGAACGCCTTCATGGCGTGGAGCAGGCGGTCAACCGTATTGTACGCGATATGAGTACCGCGTTTATTACGACACACGGCGACGATGAATCACAAACCGAAGTGCGTTACAAAACGGGATTTTTGGGGGATGAAAACCGCGTGGATTTTACGAGTATGGGCTACGTGCGCATGTTTCGTAATGAAAAGGTGGGAGACCAAAGCGAGATTTCTTATTATGTTAAAGATATGAGAAATGAGGATGGCGAACTGGTCGATTATTTGGTGCGGCGTGAACAGGCACCGATTAATGATGATTTTGAGAAAGGCGGTACGATTTTGCCGCTTCTTGAAGGCGTTTTGAGTTTTAAACTCGAATACTGGGATGATACCAAAGCTGATGTCTCTGTCGGCAGCGACGGCTGGGTGGAATCATGGGATACGGAACATTCGGATTATAAAGGCCGTTTGCCAAGCCGTGTAAAGATTGAAATTATGATTGACGATCCTTTGGGCGGCGATGAACCGATGCTGATATCGACGCAGGCTCAGATCCATTTGACGACAGCGCTGGAGTTTTAAGCATGCGAAAAAGTACGCGAAATATCGCTCGCCGATGTGCAAAATTCTGGGAGCAGCTGGATGCGCCAATGGGGCCTCGCGGGAAGGGAAAAACGCATCGCGGCGTGGCCTTGCTGCTCGTGCTGACTTACATTGCCGTCATGAGCGCAACGGTTTTGTCCGGATTTATGAACAGTCAAGTCAGCTTTTCGATTGCTTCAAATGTCCGCGATGATTTGAAAGCTTATTATAAAGCAAAAAGTGCTTTGAATCTTGGCCGTCTGATGCTGACTTATCAATATGAGTTGGAACAGGACGAATTTTTTGGACAACGTTTAAAAAGATCAAATTTCCAGCTCTATCAAATTATGGATTTGCTGATGATGCCGTTTAAGACGGGAATTATCAGCGTCGATGTGCCGAATGCAAACAGCACGATTGCCAGCTACAATCTGAAAGAAGCCGGCGTCGATGCCATGGGGGACGAAACGGGCGATTACAATGTCAAAGTCATGCCCGAAGCCGGCCGCATCAATCTCAATAAATTCAGTGACGGTGCCAAACAAGACGATATTTACGAGCTGTGCATGATGATGGCGAGCCCGGAATACGATGATCTTTTTAACACTCGCGGGAAAGATAGCCAGTCGCTTTCGCGTATGGATCAAATTGCTGCTATCATTGACTGGGTCGATGCCGACAGCGAAAAGACGTTTATTAATAATGAGTGTGTTCTGGAAGAATCGAGCGGCGATGAAACGAGTCTTTATGTCGATCAGCGTAAAAAATATGAAGTCAAAAATGCTAAGCTGACAACACTCGATGAACTTTATGAAGTCGCGGGTTTTGGCGATGATTTGATGGAAGTTTTCCGTGAAACATTGACGGTTTATCCCGTAGAAAAGATCAATGTGAATCTGGCTTCAGCCAAAGTCATGTATGCTGCATTGTGCAATGCCGTTCAGACAGATGATAATCCCAATAAAGAAAATAAAATTTGGGCATGCGCCGATCAGCAAATCGGGACTCAAATTTTTGCTCTTGCCATGGCACTGGAAGGTTATCAGCAGTTTGTTTCAAACCCGATGAACTTGCTATACCTTTATACCGTCGAAAAAGAAACTTCCGTCATGGAAGGGGTTGTTCCCAATGGTACCGTTGTTCCCTTCAGAAATGTGTCAGAATTTAATAAGGTTTTAAAAGCCATGATTGAAGATTCTGAACAGCTTCCGAAGTTTTTGCTATATTCTCCGACAGCTTATCTCATGTTTGGGGATAACATCTTAACGATGACAACCGCAGGTTTGGGCGTTTCAAACTTGACGTTTAGCACAAGTAAATTATACGCCAATATTACAACGGCCAGTCCGCGCGTATTCCGTGTGGAAGCGGTCGGAGAATATGGCGGCACCAAACGTACACTGACAACCGTCATAGACTTTAATGTCACAGGCGGTCAGTATCTTTACTGGCGCGAATATTAATCCGGCAATCGATGGCTGTGTATTTATGCATCGGCAATCGGTATTTTTTCCGGCAATCGGTATTTTTTCCGGCAATCGGTATGCTCTGATTGAGCCCCCATTTCATTCTTTTTTGATTCATGCATACAACACTTGGTATTGACATAGGTAAATGCGTAATTCGTCTGGCCCTTTGCAAGACGGATGGCGGACAAGTGAATTTTGAACAGCTTGTTTCTTTTCCCATCCATCGTTTGGACGATGAGCATGGATTGAATACAGCATTGTCCCAGGCCTCTGAATGGATTGCGCATTATGCGAAGAAGACGCCGATCGATGCCTCCGGTATGACGGTAGATCCGACATTGGCATTATCGCTGCATCATTTGATGCCTTTTAATGATCTGAGTACCATCGAAAAGATCATGCCCGTCCAGCTGGCCGATGTTTGGAATCTTGACGATTCTCGTTTGCTGGCCTTCGAAATCGGCGAATTTGTGAAATCAACAGCTTCCAATGCTGAAGAAGATGACAAT